>JAXDAO010000306.1:0-7426 GCA_034679745.1 Bathyarchaeia archaeon | reverse complement strand
CAGCCCATAATGGTTTCGAAAGCTTCCCATCCTGGTTTATGGGTTAGGGTTGGGTTGCCGTAGGCTTTCTTGTTGTAGTAGGGTAACATGGCGTCGACTATTTCTTGGGGAACGATGCTACTATTTTCGTTGTCGAGGTAAACCTCGTGTGTGATGCCTTCGTGGAGTTTGAGGAGGCCTTTCACGTTTTCGACCATACAATAACCTGCTTGAATTTTTGGGATAGATAACTCGTCACTTTGCTAGTACTAGTTCAACTAAAAAAACCTAACCACAAAACGTTAAAAAGCAATTAGCTAATGACTAAGCGAAAAAGCTTGCAACAAGGGAGTTATTAACTTAATCTTGTCAATAGGACGACCGAAAACTGGAGAAAAACACTCAGCCACCTAAAAAAACCTAATAACCCACAGAAGCATACATACCGACAAACAGAATTATTCGGCGAAAAACTTGAAGATCACAGAGTTATCTATACCTGAAGCCGTGAAACAGGTCCTCCAAGATCAAGGAATAGTAGAGCTGTTTCCGCCTCAGGAGGATTCCATACGAGTAGGCGTGCTTCAGGGCCAAAATGTAGTCCTTGCTAGCCCAACTGCATCTGGTAAAACGCTTATTGCAGAGCTCTGTGCACTTAAACATGTTCTCGATAATAATGGCAAAGTGATTTATCTCTCGCCACTTCGGGCTTTAGCTTCTGAGAAGTTTGAGGAATTCAGGAAATACACCTCCATCACTAAACCCGACGGAAGAAAAATCTCGGTTGGAATCAGCACGGGCGACTTCGACAATGCCGACAACTGGCTCGAACGATATGACATTATCATCACCACTAACGAAAAGGCTGACTCACTTCTCCGACACCGAGCCAAATGGATGGACAGCATCTCAGCAGTCATAGCCGACGAAGTGCACCTGCTAAACGAAGCCGACAGAGGACCAACGCTCGAAATCGTATTGGCGAGACTGATGCAATGCAACCCCCACATCCAAATCCTCGCCCTATCCGCCACCATAAATAACGTAGATGAAATCGCGGGATGGCTAAACGCAAAACACATCGTCACCACATGGCGCCCCATAAACCTCAAAGAAGGCGTTATCCTCCAAGACGAAATCCAGTACCGCGACGGCGAATCCCGCAAAATCGAACAGGAAACCCGCCTAACCGTCATAAACATAGTCCTAAATACGCTACGAAACGGCGGGCAAGCGTTGATTTTTTCTTCCACACGCAAGAATGCTGTGTCAGCCGCGAAAACCGTTGCCAGCCACATGGACAAAGTGCTCGTCCCGAAAAGCGGTTCGAAGCTGGTTAAGAAAAGCATAGAGCAGCAAACCAAAGGTGCGCTGGAGAAGGAGGCTAAAAAAATCCTTGACGCTGGTGAGCATACCCAATTGAGTGACGAACTCGCCGACCTAGTCCGCTGCGCAGTCGCCTATCATCATGCGGGACTGTCGGGTTCGCACCGTAAAATCATCGAAGACGCGTTTAAAGAGCGCAAAATCAAGGTTTTGACTGCTACGCCGACGTTGGCTTGGGGGGTCAACCTGCCTGCAAGAACGGTTATCATTCAGGACTATCGCCGATTCGAAGCGGGCTTAGGAAACTATCCCATCAGCGTGTTGGATTACAAGCAGATGGCGGGCAGAGCTGGCAGACCGAAATACGACAAGTTCGGCGAATCCGTCTTAATCGCTAAAACCGCTGACGAAGCGGACTACCTGATGGAAAGCTACGTTTTGGCAAAGCCCGAACGCATCTGGTCTAGGTTGGCAGTGGAGAAAATTATCCGCACCCATGTCCTGGCCACCATCGCATCCGACTACGCGCACACCGAACAGGGAATCTACAACTTTTTTGGCAAAACCTTCTACGCCTATCAATATGACGTCAAAGCCATCCAGAGCGTCATCAACAAAATCCTCCGCTTTCTACACGACGAAAAAATGATATATGTAGTCGGCACCGACGACATACGCGCAACCAGTTTCGGTAAACGGATAAGTGAACTCTACATCGACCCACTCAGCGGCGTCATCATACGCAACGCACTCCAAACCAAACCTCCGCTACTCACCGAATTCAGCCTCCTCCAACTAATCGCTCACACCCCTGACATGGGGCCCATAATGCGCCCCTACCAGCGAGAAATGGACAAACTCGCAGTAATCACCGAGGACCATAAGCAGGAGCTTTTCGTCGAAATCCCTGACCAGTGGGGCGACCACATTGGCTATGCGGACTTTTTAGGCGAAGTCAAAACCGCTATAGTGGTGAATAACTGGATTGAGGAGCTACCTGAGGAGAAGATTCTGGAGCGGTTTAATGTGCAGCCAGGGGACTTGTACCGTACGATTGAGAACGCCAAGTGGCTGTTGCATGCCATCGAGGAGTTGTCGCCCGTGGTTGCTAAAAACAGAGAAGTAACCGCTCTGGCTAACGAGTTGGTTGAGCGGGTTTCTAAGGGTATAAAACGAGAACTCATGCCAATAGTCTCCCTTGAAGGCGTCGGCAGAGTCAGAGGCCGCATAATATTTAACGCAGGCTTCCAGACCATAGAAGACCTCAAACATGCCTCCATCGAAGAATTAACCTCCTTGCCCTCCGTTGGGTCAAGGTTGGCGAAGAAAATCAAGGAGCAAGTTGGCGGCTACATCAAAAAAGAAACTTGGGAAGACCTAAAGAAAGCGCCTCAGGAAGCTCAGCAGAAAGGGCTCTTTGACTTTTAAGCGCCCGTCGCGAACCGCTCTGCCTGTTTTATTGCGGTGCCAAGGTAGTTTTTGGGGTCAAGCGCCGCTTCAACTTCCTTATCCGAGAGTGTTTTGGCTACGAGTTTGTCTTCCAGTAGAGTCTGCTTGAAGGGCTTCTTCTCGACAGCGCTCTTGATTGTTAATTGACGGAGGAGTTCGTGAGCTTCCTGTCGGTTGATGCCTTTCTTCACCAGCGTCATCATAACTGACTCCGACATTGCACGACCTTCAGTGGCGGAGATGTTAGCAAGCATCCGATGGTTGTCCAGGCGTAGATTGGCAACGATGTTACACATCAGGCTAAGGATATAGTCGAGTAAGATTGAGGATTCGGGTAGAATGAAGCGTTCTGCAGACGACTGGGTGAGGTCACGTTCATGCCAAGTCACCATATCCTCCAACGCTGGCATGGCGAGGCTGCGGACTATTCGGGCTAAACCGCACACCCTCTCGCAAGTTTCTGGGTTCTGCTTGTGGGGCATAGTGGAGCTGCCAACTTGCTTTTTGGCTTCAAATGACTCGAAAACCTCAGCGATTTCAGGACGCTGTAATTCTCGAATTTCTGTAGCGAAGTTTTCCAGTGAGCTTGCGATCATGGCGTAGATGGATATGACTTCGGCGTAGCGGTCGCGCTGCACGATTTGGGTGGAAATCTCCGCTGCGGCTAAGCCCAGACGTTTCATGACAAGGGATTGGATTTCAGCTGCATGCTCACCGAGACCTGCTTGTGTGCCGACTGCGCCGCTGACTTTGCCTGCCAACGCTCGCTTCTTGCATTCGTCAAGGCGCTGGAGGTGGCGATTGACTTCGTAGCCCCAGACGGCGAACTTGAAGCCCAAGGTTATTGGGAGTGCATGTTGGCCGTGGGTTCTACCAATCATGACGGTAGCTTTGTGGGTGCCAGCCTGTTTTTGGAGGATACTTTTGAATTCGGTGAGGCGTTTTTCTAGGACAGCTATGGCGTCTTTTAGTTGTAGGGCGTTGGTTGTGTCTACGATATCGTAGCTTGTTGCGCCTAGATGCACGTATGCACCGCTTGGGCCACACTGCTCCGAGAGCGCCCGCACCAATGAGGCGATGTCGTGCTTGATTTCCTTTTCAATTGCCTTTACGCGTTCGACTTTGACGTATTTGGTGGATGCCATCGCAGCGATCTTCGCCGCGTCTTTCTTGGGGATATTGCCCACTTCAGCATGCGCCAACGCGAGGGCAGCTTCTACATCCAAAAGTTTCTGCACACGGGTTTCTTCGTCGAAGATTTTGAGCATCTCAGGCGTTCCATATCTGCCTGTGTCTATGGGTAAGATTGGCAAGTAGGTTTTCCTCAAGCACAAGGTATTGGCGATTAAAGATTAATGTTTTACCGCTGCCAATATCTCTCTGTACGTTTGTCTGGTGTGTTTGAGATGAAAGTTACTGTTGCGGTGTTGGATAAGCATGGGGACAGCGCAGTTACACTGATGCTTGATGTTTTACAGTCCTTTGATTTCGGACAGGTTTCGCATTTCGGTTTGGTTTTGCCCAAGAAGAGCTACTTCGAGAAGAGCCTCGGCATCCTAAATAGGCAGGGCTTAAATTCGCCTACATTGTTGGGCTGTATTAGTTCGCGATCCATCGCTTCAAGTAGCTACGACTTCCTCCAATTGGAAGAAGCTGCAGTTGCCTTTGAAGGCAGAGTCTACGCACCCATATCTAATGACGCCTTAACCGACCGGTTAACAAAAGAGCCAAAGCATTGCGAAACCATACTGCATGCCTTAATCGAGCAGGCAGATGGCGACTACTCGTTTTGGATGCTAAAAGACGGCTGGATAGCTGCGGGGCGCGATCCCATCGGCTTGCAACCACTCTATTACGGTGAAAACCGCGACATAGCCGCCTACGCCACAAACCGAAAAGCACTCTGGCTACTCGGAATCGAGAACCCTGCCTCTTTTCCCCCGGGAACCTTGGTGTTCGCTGACAAAGAGGGATTCAAATTCAAACCCGTAAAAAAACTCACCTACACGCCGCCCAAGCAGCTTACGCTGGAGCAAGCCGCACAAAAACTCCAATCGCTCCTCTTGGAATCAGTTCAGCGGCGGGCGCAGGGCTTAAATGAAGTGGCGGTGGCGTTTTCAGGCGGTTTAGACAGCAGCATCGTCGCTTTCTTGGCAAACAAATGCGGTGTCAAAGTCAATTTGCTGCATGTAAGTTTGGAGAATCAACCTGAAACTGAAGAAGCCCTCGAAGCCTCGGAAGCTCTAGATTTGCCGATGCAGATACACCTCTACAAAGATTCTGACGTAGAAGCCACATTGCCCAAAGTGGTTGAACTCATCGAAGAAGCTGACCCAATTAAAGCTGCTATCGGCGTAACTTTTTACTGGGCAGCAAAACAGGCGTTAGAAGCAAAACACAAGGCGTTGCTGGCGGGGCAGGGTGCCGATGAGTTGTTTGGGGGCTATCAACGCTATGTTAACGAGTTGTTGAAGGACGGCCCTGAAAAAGTACGCAGAACTATGTTTAATGATGTCGTGGGTCTTCACGAGAGTAACCTTGAGCGGGATTCAAAAATCATGAATTATTTTGATGTTGAGTTGCGGTTGCCTTTTGCATCATTTGATATTGCAGAATTTGCCCTTAGTCTGCCACTTGAGTTTAAAATAGAAAACAAACCCGATACACTACGGAAGCTTGTTTTACGCAAGGTTGCTCAAAACTTGGGTTTACCCACTATCATATCTGATAAACCTAAGAAGGCAGTGCAATACTCCACAGGAATAAATGATGCCCTGAAACGGCTATCTAAGAAACGGGATAAAACGGTCAACGAATACATCGGTGGAATGTTAGAGAATACAAAAAGCCCTTTTCAGTGATAGAAAATAAATCCTGTATACAAAAGCATCAACAATACACAGTTTTATCGTCAGATCTAAGGCGTTTAACAAAAAGAAAGATGAATAGAAAAGTTAAAGCTCAAGTACATTCAGCACTGTTTTTTCCAGATTGAGGAAGGATAACGTTTTTCTCTCCAGTTAGTTCCTTTTCAAGTTCCACTGCCCTTGCCGCAACCTTTTCAGCTTCCACCTTGATCGCAGGGTCTTTCATTTCCTCTCTACGTTTCTCATTTGATTTTAAAATTAACCGCAGAAAATCTGAGTCATATGACTTCAAGAGAAGCTCGGTGTTAGGTATTAAACAGTGACCACCGATAAAGCCTGGAAACATGACAGGCCTGTCAAACCGTTGCCGGTGCGTATCTTCTAAGAAATCAACTGTCTCATTGAAATCAGCACCAACCGCACGGGAAATTCGATGCATTTCCTGGAAACACGAAATCATCCAAGCGCGATAAGTGGTTTCAAAAAGCTTCGCCAACTCCGTCTCACGGCAACTCTTGAGCACTTTAACCTTTAATCCCATATATTCAAAATGGATTTTTGCAGCTTTTGCTGCTTCAGAGGTTGCTCCACCAACGTATTTTTGCCAGCGCTTCATCTCCCAAACCATATGTTCAGCGTTTATGTGGACGCCCCGCGCTGGAGAGTGGGCAACGAGGCATTTGCATTTGTCTGCGACCTTTAGTGTAGTTCCAGGTGGAATAGTGCTGTTTATTATTGTTAAGTTTGGGTTGTACTGCTTAGCATAGTCAGCAACGATTTCGGCAAATTTGTCAGGGTTACCACAGGGGAGGCAAACTTGCATTGTGTTGACTTTACTTGGAACATTACTTCTGCTTTGACCTAGCTCCCGCATTTTCGCTTCGTCTAAATCTAACCCGTAAACATCGAAGCGCTCTTTTTCCTCTTTTAGGAGAGTGAAGAGTGTATGACCGATTTCTCCTAAGCCGATAAGCAGTACTGTTTCTTTGGTCAAATCGTTGCCTCCGTTATATTGAAAGTCAAGGTAATGTTAAACTATTTAAATCTGGAGCTCGAAAGGGTCAAGCATGCAGAATTCAAAACGAGGCGTGTGTATAGTGCAGGGCGCTAACGTTCAGATCGGTGCGAATTGTGCAATCTGGAATTACGTTGTTATTGGTGATAACACAAGAATCGGTGACAATACAATTATCGGGAGCTTTGTTGATTTGGGCAAAGAAGTGACTTTAGGTAAGAACTGCAATATACAAGCTCATGTGACGATTTCTAATGGCTGCGTGCTAGGCGATAATGTTTTCATCGCGCCAAATAGCAGTTTATTAAACGACAAGTACCCCAAAAGTACTTTCATGACACCGCCCATCGTTAAAGACGGGGCGGCAATTGGCGGAGGAGTAACAATTCTGCCCAACGTGACTATTGGAGAAAAAGCAGTTGTTGGCGGTGGAAGCGTCGTCACCAAAGACGTACCACCTAGAACAGTGGTTGCTGGTTGCCCTGCTAGAAAAGTTATGACATTAGAGCAGTTTGAGGCTAAACGCGAAGAGTTTCTGGCAGAGAAGCGAAGGTGAATTAATGAAGGTTTGGTATGACGCCTGCACGGGAAAACACACACGTTACGGCGCAACCATAGGTAAGTGTCTAAGAAAACGTGGACACGAATTCATATTTACCACTCGTGAACATCCTGATACATTGCCTCTTGCTAAGCTTCTCGGTGAAAAACCTCTCGTCGTTGGCAGATACAATCCTTCAACTTTAACTTCACGACTTCAGGAGAGCGCCGAGCGTATAATTGAATTCTC
>JAXDAO010000305.1:0-7879 GCA_034679745.1 Bathyarchaeia archaeon | reverse complement strand
TATCAAAATGTAGACAAAGATGAAGGGTACATACCAGTTTTGGAAAAATGGCAACATGAAGCTTGGAACCAAAAGGAACAATGCAGACATCGATAGCAGCGGGTTCTTCTTTAACATATAGAGGGCATATGTAACAGTGGCTACAAGGGTCAACAGTATACCCGCCGCCTGAACTGCCCAGGGGATTTGCGCGTTAGGAGAAAAAGCGTTTATTCCATTCATGATTAAATCTGGTCTTGTTTGAACGAGGAATGGTGCACTCAAGTAAGTTGTGTATAGGCTGACTAAGAAAAATGCCGCTCCTGCTATGACAGCTTTATTCTGTAATAAATTAGGAACTTTATGTTTTTCAAGCAGCTTAAACATGGTAAAGAAGATTAACGGTAGTAGAAATATGCCAGTTTGATATTTGAAGAACACTGATATGCCCATCAGCAAGAAAAAGGTGTCATAGCGTTCAACTAAAAGCATAGTTATGCCGAAAAGGGCAAAGAGAAAAGGAACTGAATCAAACATGCCGTTAGCTGCGAAGATTATTAGTCCTACATAGATTATGCATACACCTAAAAGTTTCCATGATGTGCGCAAATCTTTCTTCAAGAAGACATTAAGGAAGATGAATAGACAGACACTGGCAATTATGAGAAACAGCGCTATTTCAAGCTTATAAACCAAAGACGGTTCTAAACCATTCTGAAGTAGAACACCAAAGGGTAAAAAAAGTAGAATACTGCCCATAGGATACAGATGCGGCAATTCAGGCCAAGTGACAAACTTAAAAAGGGAACTATCTTGACTTGCAAGTTCTCCTAACGGTTCGTTGAAAACCGTAGGGCCTTCTTTAAGAAAAAGGCTTGAAACGTAATCGTGCCTAGCATGATCAGTGTACCAGTTCTCGAAAGTTGCAAGCGGGTTACTATTTATGCTTAGAAAAGCAAGCCATATCATCAGCGATATAATTACTAGAGTTTGGATGGTTCTTTGATGTTTTCTACTCAAAAATGGCAAGGGCTTTTGACTTTTTATGTTCTCAGTTTTCTTTGTGAATGCTAATTTTAAGGTGATAAGTAATGATGTTGCAAGACTACCTAAAAACAGACTTTTTACGATTATATTTAACGAAGAAAATGGCAGGACAAATCGCGGTTGATCCACAGTTGCCTTTAAGTTTACTGTACCTTCTGTTGAGACGTTGCTGAAGACTAATTCATAGGAATCCGCGGAGACAGTAAAAGTGTAGGTGAAATTCGCGCTTGAGGTAGTATTATATTGTAAACCGTTGTATGTTACTATGGAACAATTCTTGGAGAAGACAGTTGGGTATTCAACCTGTATTGTGAGGTTTTCCCCACCATGAAACGCCCCCACTCCTTGTCTATGCACTTCATTAGGGCTTAGATTAAATGAGTCGTCAATACGCACTACTGACTCAATTTCGTTTGTCGCTACTGGGAATATGCTGGCAATTGCAAGTATTACACTTAGGACAAGCAACGTTAGGGTAGCTACCAGAAGATTTTTTGCCGTTATATGGCTCCTCATCAAGCGTACCCCTCAACTATCCCAAAAACGAATAACATATATTTTAATTGTAACTCAAAACCCTGTTTGATATATGCGTTCTAAGACTGTAAAGTTGCCTTGAAGGTATAGGAGATATAACTTTTGATCTCTGACCAAGTCAACTTCGATTTTCCCCGTTTGCGGTTCACAAATAAAACGGGTGTTTCTTTTACTTCAAATTTTCTAAGTGAAGCTTGTCGTATCGTTTCAATTTGGATTTCATAGGTTTGGCTGTGGAGATAATTAATGGCGTCCTTCAGGAATTCTGTAGAGTAGCAGCGGAACCCTGTAGTGCAGTCCCGAAGCTTTAAGCCAAGTGATACTCGGGCTATGGCGTTTGCAGTTAGGCTGACTATTTTTCTCGAAAACGACCACCCTACAACTTCTCCACCTTTTACGTACCTGCTCCCAATGACTATGCCACAGCCGTTTTGTTTTATAGATGCAAGGAGTTTCGGTATATCCTTGGGGTCATGGGAGCAGTCTGCATCCATTGTAAAAACATATTTTGGGGCGTTCTTAACGGAAAGGAAAATTTTGAATCCATCTATTATTGCCGTACCTAATCCTGTTTTTGTTATTCTACAATAGAGGGCGATGTTTGGGTACTTCTTCTGTTTCTCTACTACTATCTCGGCGGTTCCATCAGCGCTAGAGTCATCGATAACTAGTATCGAAGCATCAAGTTTTAGGTTCTGGATGTCCTCAATTAAGTTGGCTATATTGTCGGCTTCTCGGTAAGTTGGTAGGATCACGCCGACTTCAGAATCTGCTAACGAATCTCCGATGGCCTGATAGCCCATGAATAATCAGCAAAATAGCAGTGGATAAAAATTAATAAGCTTTAACCGTTTTTTATTCCAAGCTTCCTTTTATAGTAGCCAAGCGGGTGGTATATGCGGCGACAAAGTTCATCTTTATTCTTGCATACACCATGCGTTTGTAGAACTGAACATTGCGGCGGTTTATACTTTGTTGCCGACCCACGTTCACCTGCGATGTGTTCAATCTGGTATCTGGTTAACCGCTCATTGTAATCGGAGAATGTTTTAAACATTTCATTCACCGCCTCCGGAGTCATCCCAATGTTTACAAGAAAAGATGTTAGGGTGAAGCGTCCAATGTGAGAGAGATGATGGCTTTGTGCTGCGTCAGCATATAAAGCGGTTATGCAAGGCGGAAAAGCCAATTGAGAAACAACTTTGGGCATTTCCTCAGTTTCTTGCCCTATTATTCCCTGCGCTAACTCTATTAATTTATTGGCTACAATATTGATGTCTTCAGGAAGATTTTTAAGATCTGGAACTTCAAGTCTTTCCTCTATTCGCTTTTTGATTTCTTCCTGAAGAAGACGAGCTACTTTATCTTTATTTAAATAAACTCTACCATTGTCTATAATCTGGTTGACAAGCTTCCATTCGTTACCATGCATATGTGCAGCGTTTTTCAAATAGAAAATGAAACCTATTCGAAAATCTTTGTAAGCCTCTCGACCATCGCCAATGTCCCAGTCGAAATCCTTAGCAATTGTTAATATTTTTGATTTCGTAGTCCCTGGATTTAGCATTTGAGAATATGCCGCTTTTGCTATAGCCAATGCATACCTCTTTTTTAGCCAAGAATTCTTGGTGGCTATAACTAAAATAAGAGAAGCTGCAAAAGAAGAAATTTCTTTTCTTCTATCTATATCCAAATCACCGATACTGAGATCTAAGATGGCATTCTCTACCCTTCTCTGGGCGCGTTCAAGGACAAATCTGTCCTCTATTATGTTTTGAATTGTTAAATCAAGTTCTTGGATATGTCTAGATGCTAGCCTCAAAAAAGGGTATTTGGCGTAATCCTCAATGGTAATTACTGCCAATTCCATTTTTATTGCGTGCCTATTCTGTTTCGATTCTTGGCGCCAAGAAGAAAGTCAGTTTTCCCTCTTTTGTTTGTTGGAAGTCTATTCGGATGGGCATATCCGTTGAGAACTCTAAGGTTGCGATTTCAGAGGTTGCAGACGCAGCTTTGATTATTTCTGAGAGGTAACTTAGACTGAAGGTTGCTTTGGCGTTCTCTTTGACCTCTAAGTCAAGTAATGCGTCACTTCCCTTTGGAAGGGTAATGGTTGCACCCATCAAGTCACCTGACGCGCTAAGAGTCAGCTTCTCTGGCTCCGCCTCAATACGAACGTGGTCACTTACTAACTGTGCATCTTCGATTGCTTGGCTGAGACCTTGTGTTGTTGTTTTAGCTTTAACGTTAAAGCTGATTTTTGGTGTGGGAACTTCTTCTTCTGAGGCTTCAAGTGTTGGCATCGTAAAGTTCCTTGGGTACTTTCCACTGATCGTAACTAACAATCTGCCTGTCTTGTCATCAAGTGATAGCTCGACTGATTCATCTTTTCCAGCTCGCTTTAGAAGCTTGAGCAATTCACTAATGTTTAAGCACATCTTTGATGATTCTGCCGCTTCATACTCTTGGAAAATGGCCTTTGGCCACTCAAAATCAATCATAGCGACACGTGAAGGATCCATCGCGCGTAGTTTCAAACCATCTGGGTCAATTTTGAATGTTGCCTCATCAACTAGAATTGAAATGGCTGTAGCCATGTCTCTTAGGAGTTTAGCGTCAGACACTTTAAGCTTGAACATATTATAACCTCTCTCCTCGCCTTTATGCATGATTTGTAAATTATATAGGTTATCATTACAGTTTGAGTTAATAAATTTGTTTTGATAAAACTTAAAAACAAGTGTTGAAGCAAAAAAACTTCTCAGAAATTATAGACTAAAAAATAGACGCACCAATATTGACAAGTAAAATACGCTCTCTTTTAACTACAGTTTAACCTCTAGTGATGGATTAAAACAAGGGGGTCCAATTGCTCCCATAAGGTTGCTTGATGTTGTTAAAAGGCTCATGTTTCTGCCCAAAAGGCGAAAAAGTATAAGAACAGGTGTGTTTCCTTATTGGGAAGCTGGTAGTGAAGAACGTGAACGTTCCCAAAGAAATCAATACATATTGTCCTAAATGTAAAGGTCACACAATTCATACTGTAAACCTCTATAAAGCTGGCAAACGCCGTGCTCTCGCAGCAGGTGAACGTGCCCACGCACGGGAAAAAGAAGGTTACGGTGGACAGAAATACGCATTACAACACACTTTCGCAAAGACCACAAAAAAGCAAACTTTGCGCTTAAAGTGCAAAACTTGCGGTTACATGTACCATAAAGATGGTATACGCCTAAGGAAACTAGTTATACAATAAACTTGAAGGAGAATAGAAAATGTCTGAATGGAACAAGCTCATCCCTAAACCCCGAAGCGTCTTTCTACGGGTTAAATGCCAGAAATGCGGCAATGAACAACTCATTTTCAGCAACGTAGTCAACAAAATATCATGCAATGTATGCACAGAAACTTTAGCTGAACCCACTGGCGGAAGAGCAAAAATTAACGGCGAAGTCTTGACCGTCCTCGAGTAAGAGGAGTGACCAACCAGATGGCTGAGCGTAAGCCGCAATGGCCCGAAGCTGGAGACCTAGTCATCGCCACCATAGAAACCGTAACAGATTATGGTGCTTACGCTAAATTAGACGAATATGACAAACGTGGTTTATTACACGTCTCAGAAATTTCTTCCTCTTGGATAAGAAACATACGAGATTTTGTTCGTGAAGGACAAAAAGTTGTACTAAAAGTACTACGTGTCGATCACGAAAAAGGGCATATCGACCTCTCTCTCAGAAGGGTCACTAAACGTGAACGCATTGAAAAAATAATGTCGTGGAAGAAGGAACGCAAAGCTGAAGCCTTGCTTCGAGGTGTTGCAGAAAAAACCAGCCTCACACCCGACGAAGTTTACCAAAAAGCGCAGGCTATAGAACAAAAATATGATCTCTATGAAGCCTTTGAAAAAGCAGCCGTCGAAGGCCCCGATGCCCTAACTGAAATCGGCGTTCCAGAAAACCTCGCCAAAGCATTTACCGAAGTTGCCCAAGAACGCATACACGTAAAAATGGTCAAAGTTAAAGGCGTACTTGAAATCCGAGTGGTTAAACCAAACGGAGTAAAAATAATCAAGGAAGCCTTCCATAAAGCTAAAGGCGAAAAAATCAAAGACGCAAAAGTAACCTTCTACGTTATAGCCGCACCGAAATACAGCGTCGAAGTACAGGCGGAAAACTATAAGCGCGCAGAAGATGTCATGCAGAAAACAACTGATAATGTAATAACAGCAGTAACTAACGCAGGCGGAGAAGGCACTTTTAGAAGGGAAAAATAGTTGGTTTGGCAATTGCGTAAATGCGTGAAATGTGCGGCGTATACCCTCAACAAGTCTACTTGCCCAACATGTGGTGGAGCAGTCAGAATTCCACATCCAGCCAAATTCTCCCCGGATGATAAATACCTCAAGTACCGTATGGCACTGAAAAGGAGCCAAGAACAATGAAAGAAACCTACATCAAAGAGTTCAGCGAGATCCAACCGAACAACCCTGTCTTAATTGAAGGCCTACCTGGACTAGGTTTAGTAGGAAAAATCGCATTACGTTATCTCATTAAACAGCTAAAAGCCAAAAAAATCGCTTACCTCTACTCACCACACTTCCCATACTTCGTCTTAGTTAATAAAAAAGGCAATGTAAGATTGTTAAGAGGCGCATTCTACTACTACCAGAATCCAAAAGGCAACGACATCATCCTCTTCACAGGCGACAGCCAGAGCCAAACCATCGAAGGCCAATACGAAATCGCTGACCGCATGCTAGACTTCTCCGAAAAACACAATGTCAAAACTATCGCAACAATAGGCGGCTACCGCATGGAACCAAAAGAAAAACCCAAAGTCTTCATAGCCGCGACTAACCAAGATATCCTCCAAAAAGCCCTCCAATCAGGCGCAACACTTAGCACAGCAGGCAGCCCCATCGTGGGAACAGCTGGACTTATCCTTGGCTTATCAAAATTCAAAAAAATCGAAGCTCTCTGCCTACTTGGCGAGACAAGGGGCTATTTGCCTGACCCGCTAGCCGCAAAAAGCGTGTTAGAAGTACTAAAGTCAACCTTTAACTTTGACTTGGATCTAAAAAACCTAGACGACGAGATAGCTAAAGCAGAGACAATGGTTGCTAAACTACAGCAAATCGAAGAAAAACGTGCATTGCAAGCTGAAGAAACAAGAAAGCAAGACGATAAAAAAACCACATATATCTCTTAAACAAATCTTTTCTTTATTATCTCGACTATCTTTTTAGCAGCTGTACCATCACCAAAAGGAGACGTAGATGGCAGCTTTTCTTCTATTCCTAACTCTTCTTTCATGGCAACCAAGATTCGGTTTTTGTCTGTGCCCACCACCTTAGCAAACCCTGCTTCTACAGCTTCTTGCCGTTCGGTCGATAAACGAATAACCAAAACTGGTTTTCGGATATTTGGCGCTGTGGCTTCCTCTTGAATACCACCGGAATCCGTAATTATCAACCGACAATTCTTCATCAAAACCAAGAAGTCGAGGTATCCAACAGGCGGAAAAATCAATACATTTTTCATCTTTTCGATCTTTGTTAGCATGTTATTTTCTTGTAAACGTTTCCTTGTTCGTGGGTGCATAGGATAAACAATTGGCAATGGCGACTTCTCAAAAACCTCCAAAAACGACTCCAAAAAGGCAACGTTATCGACGTTCTCTGCTCTATGAGCCGTTGCTACAGCATATGTTTTGAATTTGATTTGATTCAATATCTTGGATTTTTTTTCTGCGATAGGCAAGTGCTCTTCAACGGCATCAATAGCTGTGTTGCCTGTGAGGAAAATCTTCCCCCAGACATTCTCCTTTACAAGGTTAACTTTGGAGTGTTCTGTAGGTGCAAATAAGTACTCGGATATGTGATCAGTTAGTCGACGGTTATGTTCCTCGGGCATTCGAAGATCGAAGCTTCTTAATCCTGCTTCCACGTGTCCGATTGGTATATCTCGCTTGTTTGCGGCAAGAGCAGCTGCCAATACCGTGTTAGTGTCACCTTCAACTAAAACTATGGACGGATCAATTCTATCTAGCAACTGATCCATCTTCATTAATATCTCCCCAGTCTGCATACCAGGAGAGGAAGACTCAATCTTTAGCCAATGATCAGGTGTTGCTAACTCAAGGTTCTCGATGAATTGTTGGGCCATGTTATAATCATAGTGTTGACCGCAATGTACAAACACAGACGGCAATTTTGCCTTGTTTAGTGATCGAATAATCGGCGCCATCTTTATTATTTCAGGTCTGGTGCCTGTGACAACAAGTACTGGCTTCATGCTTTTCATCGCTTAGGTCTTCT
>JAXDAO010000304.1:0-3017 GCA_034679745.1 Bathyarchaeia archaeon | reverse complement strand
CAAAAAACAGACCATGTAAAGGCACTCACCTATAACGAAGCACACAAGGCCTCTATGATGGGCATGAAGATAGTTCAGAGCCCTGCTATAGCTATGGCAAGAAGGTTCAATCAACCCTTGACTATTGTTCCCATTGATGAGCCAAATCTAGTCTCAGTAATTGAAGCTCAAACAAGCGGCGGAGAAATCGTCAAATGTTTAACTGGCAAGTCAGGCTGCGCTATACTATCGATGAATGATGAGAAAAGTAGATCGCTTGAAGATATGCTCCGGATTTGGGAGCGAAGAAACGACTTCATGGATCTCGGTGCAGAGACTATGGAGACAGGTGAGAGCATCCGTGACTTCCTATTTCTTGATTCTGACTTCCTAAGAAAGAATGAGGAAAAACTAAAGGGCTTTGATGAAAACCTAAAGGTCGAATACGGTCTAGGTGTAGTAACCCTAATCGGCGACCGCATGAAAGACTCTCCAGGTGTTGCTTCACTAGCGATTGGTGCAATTTCAGGTATCAACATAAAAAGAGGTATCTTTGCACCCCACACATCACAGATTATCCTTGTCGTAGAAGACAAAAACGTTGCTGCTACCGTTGCTGCCATTCATCAAAAGAAGCAAGAACTAAATAAGGACCCAAACTGGCCTATGTCTTTTACTGGCTGAAGACACTTTAACAGACCCCTCCCCTGACACAGTATGTCTATTAGTAACCTGTCTTAAAAGCAGTTTCAAACGTAACCTATTGCTTCGTGAACCGACGTGACGCAAACCCAAACAATAACTGAAGAAGATCTTCTTGTGTCTTTAACATTCCATAATTTCTCAGTTGAGCTGCTCAAAGAGTTCGCTCAAAAAATCGTCAAGCCCTACTTCCATGGCAACATGAACGAGGCAATACGAAATCTAATGCAGAAAGCGATCGATGAAGAAACAATAGTTGCACAAACAATCATTTAGAAAACACCTTGGAATAAACAAATAATCGCTTTGCAGTATAAGCTCTTATATCTCTCAGAGACGCCATATTGCATCGGTGCCATCTTTGGTACGACTCCTCGACCCACTAAACATCAAAGGCATAACGCTTAGAAATCGCATAGTTATGCCCCCGATGCAGTCAGGTAGAGCAGACTTTGACGGCGCTGTAACCCGGAAACTGATAAACTTCTATGTTCGTCGCTCATCAGCATTGGGTTTGCCCATCGTTGAACATGCTTACGTATCTCCTTTGGGCAAGATTGGTCTCAAACAACTGGGTATCTACGATGACTCTATGATACCTGGGTTTGAGAAGCTCTCTGCAGGTCTTCACTATGTTGGCGCTCCTGCCGTTGTTCAAATTAGTCATGCTGGAGCGGTTGCTAACAAGAAAGTCATCGGCGCAACTCCTGTTGGTCCTTCGCCGAGAGATAAAACGCGAATGCTTGAAAAAGCTGAACTTATCTCGCTGTCTGAGGATTACGCTTTAGCGGCTGAACGAGCCATTAAAGCAGGATTTGACGGCGTAGAACTGCATGGTGCACATGGGTATTTACTGAATCAGTTTTTTACGCCTCTTTTAAACAAGCGAGAAGATGAATTTGGCGGTTCACTTGAGAATAGGATGCGTTTTCCATTGATGGTTGTTAAAAGAGTGCATGAACGCATTGGTGACAGGCTTTTGCTATATAGGATAGGTTCAGACGATTTAGCACCGATGGGTACGCGCATCGAAGATGCTGTTGCGTTCGCTCTAAAACTGCAAGAAGCTGGAGTGGATGTGCTTGATGTGTCAGGTGGGATGTGTGGAAGTGAACCCAAACAGCTTAGTGAAATCAAAGGCTACTTTATACCCCAAGCGCACCAGATAAAGAAGGCTGTTAGCATCCCGGTTATCGGTGTGGGGGGAATAACCGACGCTCTGTTTGCTGATCAACTGGTAAATGATGGCAAAGTTGATTTGGTCGCAGTAGGAAGGGCTCTTTGGCATGATTCAGAATGGGCTCAAAATGCTGTAAAGCTACTGCAGTCGTGAGGAGAATGGAGTAAAAGCGTAGTGAATTGTGTAGGTGTAATGTCACACACACATAATAATTATCTGGGAAACTGTAGAACAGATGTACAACTGAAGGAGACCCCGTTAATTGCCAAGCCCCAAACCCTCGAAACTTGAACTCTACATAGAAATACTCAAAGCTCTCCAACAGCACAAAGCCTCTAAACTCGTTGATATCCGAGAAAGGACCAATGTAGACGACGAGTTCCTTGAACGTGCAATAGCCTTTTTGCAAAAACAGAACTTAGTTGAAAAAACGAACTTAAAAAATACAACATTCTATAAAAACACGCCAAGAGGAGAACGCGTAACAAACTATTTCGTTGCACAATCGCAAAGTGCCCCAAAAAACGAATTTATATACCTAATGCCCGCTGATGGAGACGTTACACGCACTACATTACCTGTAAAAAATTAAACCTTTCAGTTTAAACAATAATAATATGGGATTGAGCGGTATTTGTATCCGAATGGGATAGTACCGCTTATCTAAAAAAAGAGGAACATGAAAATGCGTCGATCAAAACTTGAAATGTATGTTGATATCTTGACAGTGCTTGCTCATCGTGGTCCCCTAAAACTAACCCATGTCATGTACAAAGCAAACGTAAACTGTAGCGTGCTAAAAGAGTACCTAGACTTCCTCATGAAGCAGGGTCTAGTCGAAGAACGCACGTTAGGCAAAAAACGAGTTGTTTTCGCAGTAACCCAAAGAGGTATTACCGTTCTTAAGTACTTCAGAGAGCTAAAGCAGGTTTTGCCCATAGTAGAGGAAGCAAGAAACCAAGTCCCAGTCCCCTACTAAACCAAAATTTAACCCCCTCCACCATATTAGTTTTTAAATAAATGGTTGTGGCTTTTTTTCTTATTCAAAGATAATACATTCATAACAAAATTTATATAAATATATGATTGTAAGTTAAAATAGGTTCTCGGGTGTGGGTATGAACTGGAAACAATGGAAATTAAAAGATTTAGTTTA
>JAXDAO010000303.1:0-4582 GCA_034679745.1 Bathyarchaeia archaeon | reverse complement strand
ATCTTACCTTGGAGTATAAAAGGTGAGATAATGAGCCAAATGTCTTATATTGGCAATTGGGGAGGACGCTTTTTGGTTCCCATTCCGAAGTTAGAGGTATATGATTCACAAGGTAAAGAATTAGGGAATACGATAATTATGGAGGAAGATTTGTGAAAGTTGTCTTATTTTGCGGCGGCTTAGGAATGAGATTGCATCCTTCAACTGAGAATATTCCTAAACCATTAGTTCCAGTTGGCGGAAAGCCAATAATGTTGCAGTTAATGAAATATTACTCCTATTTTGGTCATAGAGAATTCATATTATGTCTCGGCTACAAAGGAGACAGTATCAAAGAGTTCTTTTTAAACTATGATGAATGCTTAACTGGCGACTTCGTCCTATCCAATGGAAAGAAAAAACATAAGCTTTTCAAGAGCGACATTGAAAGTTGGAAAATTACTTTCGCTGAAACTGGTCTGAACACACCATTGGGGGAAAGATTGTTAGCTGTCAAGAAGTATCTTGATGATGATGAACGGTTTTTGGCTAACTATTCAGATGGCATAACTGACCTGCATCTTCCGACAATCATCGACTATGCTGTAAAGAAAGATAAAATAGGCACTTTTATAACCGTCAAACCTTCGGTTGCGTTCCATTATGTATCGACTACAAAAGATGGCTATGTGAATGATATTTGCCAATTGAATAAGACACCCCTTAGGATCAACGGAGGTTTTTTTGTCTTTAAAAAACAGATATTTGATTACATAAAGCCAGGGGAAGACCTTGTAAATGAGCCCTTCCAGAGGTTAATTAAGAAACGTGAATTACTCACTTACAAATACGATGGTTTCTGGGCTAGTTTAGATACATACAAAGATAAGCAGCGACTAGACGATTTGGCTTCAAAGAATGAATCTTCTTGGGAAATCTGGAAAAATCAAGACCAACCAAGCGGCGACACAAAACATGCATAAAATTCAATTGTTTGCGGATAATCAGCAGCCTAAAATATTATGTCTAGGCGCCCATGCCGATGATATAGAAATTGGCTGTGGTGGCACGATTCTAAAGCTTGCCCATGATTACCCTAAAGCTCAATTTCGATGGGTTGTTTTTTCTGCAGAAGGAAAACGAGCTGAGGAAGCGCGTAGTAGCTTCGAGCTTTTTCTTGCCGGTTTAACCCCAAAAATTCTTGACATCCATGCATTCAAAGATTCCTATTTTCCTTACATTGGTGGATCTATAAAGGACTGTTTTGTTGAATTAAAAAAGGAAATCTCGCCTGATTTAATCTTCACACATTATTCTAATGATGCTCATCAGGATCATCGCTTGATTGCTGAACTAACTTGGAATGCTTTCCGTGATAGTTTGATTTTTGAGTATGAGATTCCTAAATATGATGCAGACTTAGCAATCCCTAATTTATATGTTCATTTGGATGAAAATATTGTTCAAAGAAAAGTTAGCAATTTATGTGAGGTTTTTAGAAGTCAGCATGCTAAGGAATGGTTTGGCGAGGAGACTTTTCGATCTATTATGCGGATAAGAGGGTTAGAATCTAATTCGCAAAGTAGGTATGCTGAGGCTTTTCACTGTAGAAAGGTGGTTGTATAGAGCTATACTCCATTAGCCTAATATTTACCTATAAAGAAGGTTAGTGAAGGATTGAATTTGAAGGTAGAGTCTACTCGAAAAATACTGGGGTTGACAATTGTCATAGTGGTTTTTTTGAGTCTTGCGCCAGTATTTAATTTTGAAGCTGAGGCTTCTTTTCCCAGCGCTAGGATAATGTCTTTGGGTGACTCTATAACTGTGGGCTATCCTGGTCCGGTCTTCGATTCTTATAGAAAAGACTTGTATTCTAATTTAACTGATTTCGGTTTCAATGTTAATTTTGTTGGTTCACAGAATAACGGGACAGGTTTGGATAACGATAATGAGGGTCACAGTGGATATACAACTTCTATGATAAGTGCGAATGTCTCAAAATGGCTCATGGACTATCCTGCTGATATTGTATTGCTGCATATCGGAACCAACGACATTCAAAATGGTAAATCGGCTACTGATATCGTTAATAACGTTACTGGTATACTTAATAAAATTGATGATTGGGGAGTTTCAAATACTAGATCTGTTACAGTTGTCCTTGCTCGAATAATTCTACGATCTGATAACTCCACTTGGAATCAAACCACAATGGATTACAACAATAAGCTTGAATCAATGGCCTCAACTCGTAGCAATGTTATCATAGCAGATATGGAGCATGCTCTTAGTTATCCCGCTGACTTGAACGAGGATAAAATTCACCCTAATCTTTCAGGGTACGGAAAGATGGCTAATGTTTGGTATGACGCTTTAGTCGATGTTTTAGGTTATTCTTTAACTGTAGATAAAGTTGGAAACGGGGAAGTGACTGTTAATCCTGATCAGTCAATTTATGCTTATGACACCGCTATCGATTTGACTGCTGTTGCTGATGAGGGCTGGACATTTAGCGGTTGGAGCGGCGACTTGAATAGTTCTCTAAACTCAGGACAAATTACTATGGATGATAACAAGACAGTTACAGCTACCTTCACAAGAATCGAATATACGCTAACCATCAGCTCTAACTTGGGAACTACTATACCTGCTATAGGTGAGTATTCCTATCCTGGCGGAACCGCTGTAACAGTTGAGGCTCGAGCTCCCGATCAATTTACAGGAGTTCAGAATACCTGCTTGGGTTGGACTGGTACTGGTAGTGTCCCTGCTAACGGTGGCGCTTCAACAGTCACATTTACAGTTAATGCTAATTCGACTGTCCAGTGGAACTGGAAGACTCAATACTATTTGACTGTGTCCTCTCCTTATGGCAATAAAGGAAATGAAGGCTGGTATGACCCTGGTAGCTCCGCTTATGCAACAATTACCCCTATGTCTGTCTCTGCTGGTAATGGCGCTAACTATGTCTTTTCTGGCTGGAGTGGCGATGCCTCCGGCAGCACGTCTACTTCGAATGCTATTGTTATGAACGGTCCAAAAACAGCTTTAGCTAATTGGAGATTTGAACCAGCAAGTACTCCCCAACCTACAGCTACTCCAAAACCTACTAGTACACCTTCTCCAACACCTACAGTCACTCCGACTGCATCACCATCTCTCTCGCCTACAGTTGAACCAACGGTTTCTCCAACACAAAATCCACCAGACGCTAACAGCTTAAATCTTTATTTATTTTTGGGCGTTTTTGGTTTAGTGTCGGTTGGTGCAATAGCTGGATTTGTTGTATTTAAAAGAATGAAAAAATGACTCCTTGAAATATTTGAATACTTTTCGAGTATACCTTTGAATAGACGGCTAAAGGTTAAAAAAGTTTTTTTAACCATAAGGTATTCCGGTTTTAGAGTAATATTTATAAAAAGTAAACAGCGACTAGACAATTCGTTTACGGTGCTGAATTGGAAAGTTAATGGTTGTTTGTAGCCGAACTTTCGCAAGAGATATAATAAATAAAGTAATTGCTATAACGGGGAGAGGAGAAAGGATGAGTAATTCACGAAAACACAGAGTTCGTGCCATATTAGTGGTTACGATAGTTTGTATAATTCTCTTCTCTGCCAGCTACTCCCAATTTGCTACGTCTGCTTCATTATATATTCGCATTAATAACGAAGCAGAATATGCAACTTCAACCGACGTTTCGTTAACTCTTGATTATGATGGTCTATTCGGAGAAATGTGTTTCTCCAACGATGATGTATCTTGGACGGATTGGGAAAGTTATTCTTCATCTAGACCTTGGACTTTGACTGCGGGAGATGGCGATAAGACCGTTTATGCTCAATTTCGATCTACCTATGCGTATTCGATAAAAGATTCGGATACCATATTTTTAGATACGACACCTCCAAGCTTAACGATCCTCTCACCAGTTGATAATGCGTATGTTAAAAGTAGTGGCTTCACTGTTTCTGGTACTGCTACTGACGGGGGCGGCTCGGGTGTTCAGAAAGTTGAGGTAAAGGTGGATAATGGTAAATATGATTCAGCTGAAGGTAGTAGCTCGTGGTCATATGTTGTTAATGGACCCTTAGCCGATAGGCGACATACTATTTACGTTAAAGTGACTGATCTTGCAGGTTTGTTTTACGAGACTTCGGTTGAGGTTCAAGTTGATGGTGAATCCCCAGCAACAGAAATTGATTACGTGGGGACTCTGGGGTTAAACGGGTGGTATACTACTGCTGTTACTGCCACACTAACTGCGACAGACAGCGGCGGTTCAGGTGTTAAAGAAATTCATTATATTCTTGACGGCGGAACTGAGCAGATTGTTCCAGGAGCCTCCGCTTTAGTTACTATTTCAACGACTGGGCTTCACTCTCTCTCGTTCTGGGCAGTTGATAAAGCCGAGAACAATGAAGCGCCCCGGAACACTGCGACAGTCAAAATTGACTTAACCTCGCCAACTACCACTGCTAGCCTATCTGGAACCAAGGTTCCAGGTGAAACTAACTGGTATACTGGTACAGTTAAAGTGACTTTATCACCTTCAGATGGTTCAGGTTCCGGAGTAGCTAACACCTACTACAGACTTGACGGC
>JAXDAO010000302.1:0-3465 GCA_034679745.1 Bathyarchaeia archaeon | reverse complement strand
ATTCTTGGTTTGGAGCGATAATTTTTGGATAATACTTGTATGTACACATTGAAACTGGCTGCCATTTGGCATGGGTTTTTCCTTTTCCTAAACGTGCATAAGCCTCAAGTTTTAGCTTCTGATTTTTTGCCAGTTTAATGATAGGTACTTTATCGGAAACTGGAAGAACTTCAGGGTTTTCAGAGACTATTTCGCCCGAGTAGACTGTTCTTGTGCCATCCTTTGCTTCAGCATCTAGAGTTAAGGTAACTCGGCACTTTTGACAGCCGAATTCGCTTTGGCACTCGCAGTCCTCAGGAAGACTGTATGCGTCTAAATCTGTCCTAAGAGGTGTTAGTCCTAACCTGTGGGCTATGATTTCATCTTGGAGAATTGATGAGTTTTCTATCATGACAACTTCTTCGATTGCCATGCAGGGAACCTCAGCAAGTGCTATGCGACGCAGAGCGTTCATTAAGGGCACATCCGCATCTTTAACGATTATGCGGAGGTTTGTATCGTTTCTTTCTAAGATTTCTATCTTCACTTGCTGAGACACTCCAATAAGGTTACTATAATTGCTTTGCGGTCAATAGGATATTTCGGTGCATTATTTGTATTTTTCCCTTTAAATAGTGGGGGTTTAAGAGAGTTTAAACTCTTCTGCCTCTTCTGCCGCCAGGCCGTCTTGTGCCATCGTGTGGAATAGGCGTTACTTCTTCGATGCGTTCAATGCGGAAACCAAACCTTGCCAAGGCACGGATAGCTGCCTGCGCGCCTGGTCCAGGAGTTCGAGGCCCTGCGCCGCCTGGTGCGCGAACTTTAATATGCACAGCTGTTATCCCTTTATCTCGGGCAATTTCTGCTGCACCTGTGGCTGCGCGCATTGCTGCATAGGGCGAAGATTCCATACGATCTGCTTTGACGAACATACCGCCTGTGGCGCGTGCGATTGTTTCTGCACCTGATATGTCGGTTATGTGTATCAGTGTGTTGTTGTATGAACTGAATATGTGCACTATTGCCCATTTCTCGTTACGTTTACTGTTGGCTGCGCTCAAAATCTACCGCCTCTTCGACCTCTACTAGGTTGCCTAACCTCTCGTTGCTTGACGACTACTGTTAAACCGGTACGTAGTGGGTGTTCTTGTTTTGCAACTGCGCTTTCGGGTGAATAGATGATTTTTGATTCTTCTTCTTTGGGTACGATGTAACCGGGGATTGTTACTCGACGATTATCAATCGTTACATGACCGTGTGTAATCAGTTGGCGAGCTTGGAATGCGGTGCGTGCTAAACCTTTTCTGAAGACAATGGTTTGAAGTCTACGTTCCAATATGTCTTCTATTGTTAAGTCTAAGACGTTGTCTAGGACTGCTGTTTCCTGCAGAATGCCCTTCTTTTTCAATTGGGATAGAAGTTCGTTTTCCATTTTTGCTCGTTCTTCACTGGTCTTGCTGATTAATGAACGGGCTATAGCTCTGGCTTTAGATAATGTGGTTTTGTGTCGCCAGAGTTCATGTTTGTTTCTTAAGCCATATTGACCTAGAAGTTTGAGTTCTTCTTGAAGGATGTCTTTGCGCCATCGGAAACGTGGCGTTTCGAACTTTTTACGTTGTTTCTTTGGATCTCCCATGATTATTTGGCTCCTTGAGCTGGTGCAGAGCCTGATTTCTGCATAAGGGTCTTCTTTTTGACGCCTAAAGATTTGCCTTGGCGACCAGTGGTTTTGGTTCTTTGACCTCTTACTTTCAGGCTGTAAGCATGTCGGTATCCACGCCAAGACCTTATGTCCTTGGCTCCGTCGATGTCAGTTTTGATTTTGAATGCAAGGTCTGAACCTAAAATATGCGTATCTTTTCCAGTATCGCTGTCTTTTCGACGGTTATACATCCATGCAGGGATGCCGTATCTTGCAGGATCCCTGATAACGTCCTCTATTTTGGATACGTCTGATTCTGTGAGTAAACCGACACGCAGGTCAGGGTTTACTCCTGCCTTCCTAAGGATGGCATTTGAAAGACTTGAACCCATGCCTTTGATATGCGCAACTGCATAAGATGTCTTTTGGGTACCCTGAACATCTGTACCCATAATACGAACAATATAGCGGTATTCCTGTGACATGCTGAATTTTCATCCGTTTTTTAGCTTGAAGCATATACGAAATGACTTGGTATTTATTTAAACCTTCCCTAGCAGATTTATCCATCATTGTGTAGGGAAAAAGCGTCCCACTATTTTTTCTGCTCGACCTCTTCTATTTGTTTTTTTAGTTTTTCAAAGTTCGCCGCGATTCGCTCAATCAAATCCGCATCTGCCACAGGATTCAAACCTACATACTTTGACTTATAGTATTCCCCGTTGTAGGTTAAAACATCCAAAACTGAGTGGTTTTTCTCGTAAAGTTGACAAATTTTTTGTGCTTCACGGTCACGTTCACAGTATTTCAAGGAGTACATGATTGCACATGCCGCCCCGAACTCTAACCCTGGTGTTTTCAAGTTGTGCTTCTGGGCAAGGTGGATAGCGCCAATGATACGTTCACCGCTTTCCAGTTTACGCAAGGGGTCTCTACCGACTCTTGCGCATTCATCTTGGAAGCTGGAACGGCACCGCTTAAAGAAGTTCAGCGTAATCGAGTTGATGTACTTTTTATGATGTGGATTCTCGATTTGAAGTGCGGGTCTAAGCTCATTGATTAACATGTTCTCGACTAGTTTGGATACACGGAGGTCACCCATGCCTTGTCCTATGGTGCGGTAACCCAAAAGTGAGGAGTACCACGCAATAACTGCGTGTGGTCCGTTATAGAGGCGGTTCTTTATTTCTTGCATCGATTTAATGTCATCCACGGTTACTACTTGGCGCAGGCGTTCCAGAAGGGGACTGCCTTTGCTGGCGTAAAGCGGAATGTCGGGTTCGCTGCTAAACAGAGTGATGTTTAGTTTTGAGAGTTCCTCCGCAAACTGCATAACAAGGAGAACATTGTTGGCGACGTTGATTGTTTGCTCAAGAGTATCAGAGCCATTTTGCAGGAATGCGGCATTTAGGTCTTTACTGTTTGTCTGAAAATAGTTTTTATAGAACTCAAAGACTTTGTCAATTCTCTCTGAATAGCTCATGATGCTGTTGTGCAATCCGGAGAGTTTTAGCTGAAGCCTCTGGAGCACCATTTCGTCAGCGAGCCGAGAAACCATTCGATTAACAACTGTTTCGGAGAAGTAAGTTTTCTTTATCACTTCCGCTGCTTTTTGTGGGCTAGTCAGGTCTTCAAGGGCACGGTGAACTTGGTTTTTGACGTATTTTGAGGCATTGATTTTGTTCATGATAATAAGTATGGTTAATGGTTCGCCGCCACTTTGGTATCGCTCCAGCAAGCCTTTAGCGATGGCTTTAGCTTGTGTTCGGACGGCTTTCTCAGGAATAGCCAAGCCAACAATCTGGCTTTTTTTATACATGTTCACAATTTGAGATTCGTTATTC
>JAXDAO010000301.1:0-7420 GCA_034679745.1 Bathyarchaeia archaeon | reverse complement strand
TGTGGTCGAAAGGCCGCGTGGGTTCAATTCCCACATCCCGCGCCACTCCTTTTTGGCAACATGCTTCACTTGTCTAAGTAATTTACTTTGAATTCTCTTTTCGTAAGGTGTTTTCTCTTTGCGTTTTAGTAGTGGTCCACTAGAAAAATATAACTGGACGACTACTACCACTTCACCGTTATTTGATTTTTTCCTATGGATGGATAAACCTGAGAAATCCACGTCTGAAGTAGACAAAAGCAAGATCATGTATTCGTAAGTGCAATAGGCCTCTGTCTCTTACGCCTTTTATGATTAACCTGATTAAAACCTGGACACTGAGACGAAAAGGATTTGCACACACTTGTTGCTGTGTTGCTGCAATCACATATTCTTAATAAAATTATTGAAGCATTGCTAACTGAGGTTCAAGACTTAGGAGGTGGATGTCAATTTGATATTTATTAGTCTGGCTAAATTCCGAAAACCGCCGGCAGAAAAGAAAGATATTGGTGATACTGCTAAGATGATTGAAGATTGGAAGAAAAAAGGCATAAACATGCTGAATTGGTACTGGACACTTGGACGCTACGATGCAGTAGCAGTTTTTGAAGCAGAAAGCGAGAAGGAAGCGATGAAAATGGCCATTGGCCTTTCAGAGTGGGTAGCAACAGAAACCCTCGTAGCCATTCCTAGAGAGGAAGCAGTAAAACTTGTCTAAAAATCGAGAGGCTTGATGTATGTTGCTTGGAGGTGAAAGATGGTGGATGAAGAAATCAAAAAAGCGATTGATGATGCAAACAGAAAGTTTTCAGAGGGATTCCTAAAAGGTGATGCTTCAATAACCTCATCAGGATATGTTGAAGACTCTATACTTTTTCCGCCTGACGCAGATTTTGTTCTGGGAAAAGAAGCTATTGAGAAGTTTTGGAGAGGCGTAATGAGTTCGGGAGTTAGGGAGGCTAATTTGACTACGCTGGATTTGTTGGGAGACGATGAGTATGTTCAAGAGAGAGGCACTGGTTTGCTTAAGATACAATCTAAGGATGGAAACATCGCTGAACAAAAAATAAAGTATGTAGTTGTGTGGAGGCGTATTGCAAATGACTGGAGAAACCTTTGGGATATATGGAATAAGATTCCGTGACTCTTTTCTTTTTGTTTAGGTCTTCAGCTAAATTGTCAGTCTCGTGTTCCTTTAACTGGATTTTCTTGCCCATCATTATATGCGTCATTTAATTCAGTCACTCCAGCGAAGGTGTTCTTACGCTGTTTTGGCAGCGTTTGCTAATATGTTTGTGTTTTTCTTGAGTTGTCGTGATTTGTTAATGTTGGTTTTTGTTTTGGTTGTTGAGAAGGGTTTAAGAGTATGACACGTGTCATATTATACGTTTGAGGTGTTCCAATTGAAATTAAAAACTATTTTAACAGTAATAGCAATCACAATCCTAACATCAACAATTGCGCCAGCATCAGCTGACAGCGGCAGCCTCAAAATAATTGACCTATCAGACACAACCTATAACTTCACATATCAACAGCTCGCAGAAATGCCCAAAACAATCGAATTCGCCGCACTATACTGCTATGGAAACATACTGGGCAGCGGTGAATGGGGTGGAGTCCAACTCAGCTATTTATTAAACCAAACAAACATTGATTCAGATGTACACTCAATCCTGTTCATAGCCAGCGACCAATACAAAGTCATGATACCCATCGAAGTAGCGCAAGCACCTCAAACGATAATCGCTTACGAAATAGACGGCGTACCCTTGACTGATGGTCTTCGTTTAATACTTCCTGGATATAATGGTGCTTCTTGGATTTCCCAAATAGTTTCTATAACTATGAGTTATGTTGAGGTTGCTACCCCTGATTCAATTACGCTTGACGGTAGCATGGCTAGAAGTGTACTCTCATCCATAACTGGTCAAGGAGCTGTCCCAACCCCAACTTACACTCCCCCCACAGCCACCACTAAACCTACAACTACACCTAATACCCCCACAGCAACTCCAACGGTCTCTCCAACAAACAATACCGAAGTGCAACCAACACCTACACAACAAACCGAAAACCCACAATCAATAAACCTGGAATTTGGGGGAATAGTCATAGTTGCCGCTGCTGTAGGAGTCGGTTTATTGTTAGCCTTACTCATGACGTATAACCGCAGAAATAAAATGAGGAACAAAATTTCCATCATAAACTGAGATCTCAGTAGAGCAAGCGAAAGCATTTTCCGGTTATAGACTATAACCCAACTATGTATATTCGAAGAGCCAAAACAGGCAAGACAACTACTAATCCAAACAATGCAGCAGTCAATGTCATAATCCGCAAGGCGCTACCGATATCTTCATGTGAAATACCATGATCATCGCCTAGTTTGTAGTAGCCTTGTTTTTCAAGCTGAATGTTTAAGGCGCCAGCCATCGCTGAAATCGTATAGCCCGCATTTGGGCTGGCTGTCTTGTGCTTGTCACGTTGTAGAATGCGCCATGACTCACGCCAATTCTCACCCAACACAAGTGCTATGGGAACCATCAAATAAGCCGTCAAACGGGCTGGAATGAAATTAGTTATCGTATCCATTTTGGCAGAGAACCAGCCGATGTTTTTGTATTCTACGTTCTTGTAGCCAACCATAGAATCCAATGTGTTTATTACTCGGTAAGCGAATGCTCCTGGGACTCCGAAGATAGCAAAGAAGAAGAATGGTGCGGTGATGCCATCGGTTGTACTTTCTGCGATGGATTCGACGGCTGCTGAGATTATTTGGCGTTCATTTAAGCTGTTTGGATCGCGCCTGACAATATAGGGCAACCATTTTCTCGCTTCTGTAATATCATTCTTTTTGAGAGCCGCGGCAATTGGCTTAGTATATTGTCCCATGCCTCTGATTGCAAAAGTTGCCTTGAATAAGATTGCCCCTGCGATTATGTATGGTATTGAGCCAAACGATAACCGTAGCCACCAAAGCAATACACCAACAGGTAGGGCAACAATTAATATGATAGATATTGCCATCAAGACGCCGTTTGCCTTTTCGATTCGCGGGTTTGCGTGTTTTGCTTTCTTTTTGAGGTAAAGTATGATTTTGCCTATACCGATTGTAGGATGGATCCTATCTGGGTATTCGCCTAATACTAAATCAATTAGGAATGCCAGTGTAAAAATGAAGACGGAATCGATTAGCCAAGACATTTCAAGCGTAAACATAGTTCACGACTCAAATCGTGCTTAACGAGTGCTTAAACGCTTCTATTAGCCGCATATTTTCTTCATGGGTTTTTACTGCAACTCGGATGTAGAATTCATTTAATCCAACAAATGAGCTACAGTCACGGATTAGAATGCCTTGCTTTAGCATTCTGTGTTTTAATGCATTAGCAGTTAAGCCTGCGTTTTGTATATCTATAAAAAAGAAGTTTGCGTCAGGGGGTGAAAAGTTGAATGCTGCAAATTTACGGAGTTCTTTTTGTAGCCATGCTTTTTCTTTTTTTATTAATTCACGTGTTACCCTTAAATGATCATTATCATTGAAGGCAGTAACGGCGGCAGCCTGAGCTAAGCAGTTAACATTCCAAGGAATCTTGGCACATAGCAAAACGTCAATTATCTCTTTAGCCCCAATACCGTAACCTACTCGCAAACCTGTTAAGCCAAAAATCTTTGTGAATGAACGCAAAACAAACAGGTTAGGATACTTTACGATGCTGTTAATTAATGTTCGACTTCTTTCGTCTTCGACAAACTCTAAGAAGTCTTCGTCCAAAAAAACAAGGACATCTTGTGCCAAGGCATTTTCGAGGATTTCACTTAGAGTTTCTTTGGGGATGAGTTTGCTTGTGGGATTGTTTGGATTACATAAGAAAACAAGTTTTACACCAGCCATTTCATATTTGAACGCCTCAGCATCAATCTGCAAATTACTGTTCAACCTGAAGAATTTTGGTGATTCTCCGGTTTTGCGGACCGCTGCTTCGTATTCGCCAAACGTAGGTGCTGGTATGAGTGCTTTCTCGCCTTTTTTGAGGAAGGTTTCAGCGAATAGATACATGAGTTCGGTTGATCCGTTTCCCATTACTATATTGTCCTTACTTATCCCGTTGAAATGGCTAGCAATTACTTGCCTTAGTTCATTGGAGTTTGAGTCTGGATAAGACTCAATTTTGCTAAAGGCACTTTTGATTGACTCAAGCGCTTTTTTGGACGGACCAAGAGGGTTCACGCTTGAGCTAAAATCTAATATTTCCTGAGGTTTTAATCCGCTTTCATTTGCGGCAGCTAGAACTTCAGCGCCATGAATACATGGTTTAAGATTCTTAATGTTGTCCCTGACCAAACTCTCGATAGGTTTTATTGTCTGCTCCCCTGCCGCTGGATTCTACGTTTTCCATTTTAACGTAAATCTAATAAAGGTTTGGTTGGATGTTCCATCCAAAAAAGATCTGATCCAAAAGGCTTTTAGAACATGTAAAAGAACGCTACTATAACATGAAGGACGAGGAAAGAAATGAGTAAAAAAATAGTCGATGAGAAACACTCAAAAGAAGCCCTCAAAGAAATGATCGCACAAAGAAAACCAGTTCAATCTATTGAAGAAGTGCTCGCAATCTTTTGTCAACGATACGGTCTAACTATGGCCGCCTGTCGAAACTACTATGATGAGTTAGTCAAGAAGGGAGAAATTAAGGAAAAATAACTTTAAGCTACCTATCATAGATTACTTTTCAAGGGCTCAATTTGAAGGAACTCGTATTCGTAGGTTTAGGATTAAATGACGAGAAAGGCATAACAGCAAAAGGCTTAGATGAAACTAGGACCGCCGACGCAGTTTTCATGGAAAACTACACAAGTTGCATGCCAGACTTCTCGCTGGAACGCTTTGAAGCGCTCTGCGGTAAAAGAGTACAACTTATCACCAGACGAGACCTAGAGGAAGAAGGCGGTATAGTTATCCTTCAAGCTGCTAAAGTAGGTAAGACCGTGTTTTTGGTGCCCGGTGACCCCTTCATAGCTACCACACATGTTGCTCTACGCATTGATGCAGAGAAGCAGGGGATAAAAACCCGTGTAGTGCATGGAATATCAATAATGTCCGCCATTGTTAGTCTCTCAGGACTACACAACTATAAATTTGGAAAAACCGTTACCGTTCCATTTCCAGATAATTTCTCAGAAACACCATACAACGTAATTGGTCAAAACAAAAAGTTAGGTTTGCATACGTTGTGTCTACTAGATTTGAAGGTGACTGAAAACCAGTACTTATCGATTAATCAAGCCATAAAATTGCTACAAAAAGTTGAAGAAAACAAAAAGATGGGCATTATTACCCCTGACACGGTTGCAGTGGGTATCGCAAGGGCGGGCGCTAACAATCCTATATTGAAGGCAGATTACATAAAAAGTTTGGTTAACTTTGATTTTGGTGAGCCTCCATTTAGCCTGATCATACCAGGCGATTTACATTTCATGGAAGTTGACACATTAATCGCTTTTGCGGGCGCACCTGAAGATTTTAGGAGACTTGTCAAATGAGCCTAGAAGGCCTCGCTGCAAAGTACATTTCATCTGCCGAGAAAGTTTTTTCGGAACTGAAGCGGAAACAAACCCCGATAGTCATCAATGAGGTGACTGTGACAGAGGTTTTGCGTTGGGCAACTGATTATTTGGAAGATGCAAAGTATTATAAAGCTCAAGGCAAGCTTGAAACCAGCTTAACCTCAGTGGCTTACTGTGAAGGGCTGCTGGATGCTTTAAGATTAATCGGCGCAGTGAACTTTGAATGGCCAACAAAGCAAGGAAACAAAAGATAGTCATAGCCTCAGGCGTCTTTGATCTCCTCCACCTAGGGCACGTAAGGTTTCTAGAAGACGCTAAAAAATCAGGTGGAAAAAACGCCAAACTTATCGTGGTTATTGCTAAAGATACAACCGCAGAGAAAATGAAGGGCAAAAAGCCTATTATGTCTGAGGAACAGCGCAAAGCGCTCATAGAATCATTGAGAGTGGTTGATGAAGCAGTATTAGGTTACGAGGGTTTAAACATTGGCGAAGTCATCGAAAAAATTGAACCAGACATAATCGCGCTAGGCTACGACCAAGCAGAAATGGAATTCGAAGTCAAAGAATATTTGGCAAAACATAAACTGCCTGTATCTGTTGTTAGGATCGGCAAATTTGGGCAGAATATTTTAGATAGCTCCACAAAGATTAAACAGAAAATAATCGATAAACTTGCAAAATAACGGTTAGCGCCATGAATAGCGAGAAGTACAAATCCACATACATTCTCATTGCTCTAAACGTAGTTATCTACATCTACGGCGCTATAGTCGGCGGAAATGTACTTGTGACTGGCAATGAAGTCGTGTACGTTTGGGGGCAAGTGAACGCCTTTGTCTTTGAAGGTGCATACTGGCAGTTATTCACGTCTATGTTCATCCATGCCTCTATTTATCATCTTGTCGGCAATATGCTCTTCTTACTCATCTTCGGTTTGCGCGGAGAAGAAATGTTTTCGTTATCAGAATATCTTGGGATCTACATCCTTGGCGGTCTAGCAGGTAACTTGCTATCTTTAGTGTTTGGGCCCAATTTTATTTCAGTTGGAGCTTCAGGTGCGATTTTCGCAATGTTCGGTGCATGTGTAATCTATGATCGGCGTTCTATGAGGCAATCTATTGTGGGCGCTTTAGTCTATGCTTTCTTCTTGTTTATCATCAACACCGGTGCGAATGTTAACATACTAGCGCATTTGGGCGGTTTAGCCGTTGGATTGGCTCTCGGTTATATAATCGCATCTCGGCGTAAACCTTCTCAACAGTCTACTGAGTTCAAGTACAGAACGACACCGTTTTAGAGTTAAGTTAGGGTACTTATTTCTACTTTTACTTTATTACCGTCTTTCAGTCCTAGCTGTTTTCTTAGACATACAGGTGCAATTATCTCAAGAACTGACGCATCATAGTGGCTGCGCAGAGCCGTTACTAGAGCACCTTTTACTTTACCTCCTATTATTGCAGGATAACATTTTACAAGGCCAAAACTGCGGTCTTCGTTTTGGAAACCCATAACTTCGATAGCTGGATAAGCTTCTAGTTCTTGTCGTGTCTTTATGTCATAATCAGACGTTAGTTTAACGTTGAGTGTACCTGGGTAGGGTTCAAAACCTAATTTTTCAACGATTTGATTGCGATAGGATTCTTTCGAAACATAATACGCACCTTCCCCCAATCCCGTAAAAATAGAACCTTCCAACGTGACCGATGGTGGGTAGGCCTTTTCCATCAAGATCTTGAGGCTGGAGTAAAGTTTTTGTAGTTTCTTAGTTCCTATCTCTTCGATTCTGATAAGGCTACCGTCTGGGCTTATGTTGCGTTGTATCCAGCCTTTATGTTCTAACTCAATTAGGTGCCGTGAAGCTGTTT
>JAXDAO010000300.1:0-10952 GCA_034679745.1 Bathyarchaeia archaeon | reverse complement strand
CATAACTCGCCTGAATGAATTGGTTCGTCATGAGAGAAAAGCCTATTAGATTCGAGTCTGAGCACAGGTGAACTAGCTCAGCTAATACGGTGTCAGAATACAGAGCTTGAAATTTAGTATCACTTTTTGAGGTCCCAATTTCCTTCGGCATGAAGATTAACTGTACTTGATGACCTTTTTTCCGCAAGCAAGATGACAAAACGCGCACGCCCACAACGAACAACTCATGATCAAGAGAAACCAAGGTAATTTTCATGTTCTGAACCTTCTCAAAGTGGTCTTCAATCGTAATTATGAGTGTTCCACTTAATGTGGGTGGTATGATCCAGATAATAGGAAAGTATTATACAGTAAATTCAATGTCTTTCTTTTTTTATCGTTTTTTCTTAAGTATAAAAACTGCTATACCGATTAACGCAAAGGTCACAGCTGCTACTGTAACGTAAAGAAGTAGCGGTTGTTCTTCGGCTGGCGGAGTTGGAGTTGGTGTGGGTTGTGGTGAAATAGAAGGAGAAGGACTTGGCGAGGGACTTGGAGATGGCGAAGGCGAAGGACTGGGAGAAGGAGAAGGACTTGGCGACAGGCTGCTTAATCGCACCCAGTCAATGTACATTTTCTCGTCTATATCTAAATTAAGATAACTTCGTGCGGGATTACCACCGACAAAATAGTAGTAACAATTATCTACCCATCCTGCCTCAAGCTTACTGATTTGTTGCGGTCTATTAGGAGTAGACGCAACTAACTCATCATCCACATAAAAGAACGTTCCATCAGATATCATGTCTATGCGATAAACATGCCATTCTGTCATATCCACGACGTCAGAAATATCTTCATTCAAATACCACGTACCCCCCCGTCTAACTTGACATTTAAAACCTACAAATTCTCCATAAGTCGGTTCAGAACAAATCATGAACCAAGCTACATTGTTTCCCCATGTGGAACCATCCCACCAGCCGCAGCCTTTAGTGCCTTTACCCTGATCCCCAACCACCAATCCATTTCTATCGGTATAACGCATCCTTATTTCTACGCGAATAAGTTCATCGTCTCCCACGCTCCTAAAATGATGCAATGAATTGTCAGATAATGCGGAACTTGTTGACTCGGATGTTATCCCGCCTTCACATACCGAGTAACCATCAATGGTTGTGAGGTTCTTATATCCGGTGCCTGCGTTATAGCGCCAGTTCCAACGCGCGTTATAGGAAGTGAAATTATCCAGCCAAAGTTCCTCGAATCCTTCGCCAGCGCCAAACGTTTGAGACGAACTAGGGACTGATGGAACAAAAAAGCTAGAGGATATCGCTAACAAAACAAATATAAAAAACACTAGTAAAATGGTTAAGAAAACCGACTTTTTCTTCATTAGCTACCCTTCTAATGTTAGAGCTAATACACAAATGTTCCACATAAACTTATACGCGCACAATATATCTTTCGCACGGTAAGTTTAACATGGCTAAAAATTGAGCATTTTATCGTTGAGCGGGAAGGAGTTTTTCGTTTTTCTATACGCAAGCTTATTTCTTTTCTCATGAAATGTTTGTTTTTCTACTAGGCTACTATAAGGAAGACTTGGTGCGTGTATTGCCAGCGTGTTAAAAATCTGCATGCCAAAGCCAATCTCGGGTATCTTCTTTTTCTTTTTTGAAAGCAATGCATCGGCCAGAGCGCGCTACATTAAGATCTTTTTCGATATGTTCTTTTCCTGTGATTAGACCAGAAAAGATTGTTTCAGCTATGATAAACACTTCTTTTCGTTTGGGTCTTTTGCTGGGTAAACGCGCAAAAAACTTGTAGCATGGATATCTAGAAATGAAGCGGCAAAGTTTGGATATGCTTTGCCAATCGGCATCATCAAAGGCTACTACTCCTCCAATATTTAACATCATGTTGATGTAGAAAAAATCGACTAGAGTATGGTCAAATGTATGCCATCCATCTACAAAAGCGAAGTCAATTCTAGTTTTCCTTTTAAGTAATTCGGGTAGAACTGTTTCTGAAGGTTCTTCAATAAAGTCGATCAGGTCCTCATACCCTGCTTGACGCAAATTTTTCAGACCAATTCCATTATAGCGAGTGCTATGTTGATACGGGTCCATCACAATGTGTTTTCTAGCATCGATTTTTCTGAGGGCATCGCAAATGAACATAGCTGAGATACCGTGTGCAAGACCTATCTCCAAACTAACTTTAGGTTTTATGGTGTAAATGATACGCTGAAGGAATTCCCCTTCATCGCGAGTTATCTCATCACGTAACGGGAGTCGTTCTCCTTGATCAGATACTACTTCGCGAGTTCGCAGAACTTCTTCTAAAACCGGATTCACCAAAAATCTCCCATCAACACCAATCGTTCTGCAGATATTTACTTTGTTCCTCATGTATAGCCTTGAAAGGTTCTGTTAGGTTGTAGTATGACTTCTCAATGAGACTTTTTCCACGCGGTCAAATCAAGAGAGATTTGGGAAGGTTAATTTATGCCATTCAGCATTTGAAGAACGAGTGTATTATCGTGAGAGATGTCATCGTAATAGGAGCCGGTCCGGCAGGTTCAACAACGGCAAAGGTTGTTGCGTCGGAAGGTTTTGATGTTCAGTTGATAGAGAAAAGAAAACTCGGCGAGACTAAAGCTTGTGGAGGACTGTTATCGTATAAAGTGATGAAGGAATTATGTCCAAACACGGATATTGGAAAAAGGGTCTCGCGCATCGTCTTCTGTTTTCCTTGGGGGAAGAAGATAGAGGAAAATATGGACGCTATTGTTGTGAGTAGAGGAGTTTTTGACAGGATTTTAGCAGAGGAAGCAAAAAAACGCGGGGCAGAATTAACTACGGAGACTAAGGTTACTAATGTCAAGAGGGAAAATGGTTTGATGAGAGTTTACATGAAGAACCTAAATGATGGCAGCTTATCATCTACCTCATGTAAGATAATCATGTTTGCAGACGGTCCCATGACTTTGGCGGCAAAAGCTTTCCCCGGTGTCGGTTTCGAGGGAAACCCAAACAATCTTGCACTGGGAGTGAGATACGAACTAGAGTGCATAAATCACGTTGTAGATCACTGCGAAGTCCATTTTGGATCAGACCTCTCCTCTTGGGGTTATGGATGGGTTTTCCCTGGAAAAAACTTGTTAAATGTAGGAGTTGGTTCCTTGCTGTCAAAACTTGGGAAATCAAGAAAAAGGATCAAAGAAACATTGAGTAATTTCACTATTAAACGAAACGTTTCTTCTGAGAAAATAACAGAAACGAGGATCTTGGAATTCGGAGCTGCGTTAATTCCTTTAACCCCTGCTCGAAAGATGTTCTCTCACTCAATCTTAGTTGTAGGAGACGCTGCGGGAATGGTTAATCCACTACTTGGGGCTGGCATTGACTATGCAGTTCATGCGGCGGAACTGGCTGGACAAACAGCCAGCGAAGCCCTAGAGAGACGAGACTGCTCTGGAAAATTGCTCTCAAAATACCAGATGTTGTGGGAACGATCCCCTGATTACTCGCTAATGCAGAAAGGACAATTAATAACTAAGACTATGCTACCCTTTTCCAGAGTGGATAAGAACCTTATAGCCAAAGTCGAGTATCTTCTTAGATGTGATAGGAAGGCGCTAAAAGAAACTTTGAGAGCTATGTTATACCCAATTTGTATCGGAAGAAAAGAGGAACTCTATTAGAAACTAAAATGAGGGATGATTATGTTAAAGTACGATGTTGGAATAATCGGTGGAGGAATCGCTGGTCTCTCCGCAGCCTTACATTTATGTTCCGGCGTTGGCGCAACTATCCTCTTAGTGGACAAAGGGAGAATAGGCGACCCAACCAAAACGTCCCCCTTCACATTCATTGACGTTGTAGAAAAGTACAGCCTTCAAGAGGCTGTAGCACAAAAGTATACAAAATTTACTTACAAAAGCCCAACTGGCGTTACAGCAACCTTCGACCTCAATGAAACCGTTTTTGTAACGCTAGACTATGAAAAAGCATGCAAAATACTGCTCGAAAGAATTCGCAAGAGGGGCAATGTAGAGATCATGGAAAACACCGATGTCCGAAATTATGAAATCCGAAAGAGCTTCTTCCGAACAGAGAATTTGAAATTAAGCCTATCTAATGGCAAAACAGTAATCGCTGACGCATTGATTGACGCCTCTGGAAAATCATTTTTTGCGGCTAGAACTCTGGGCATTCCTCTGCCCCCATTCTACAGCCACTCTTATGGAGAATTATTGGAAGATTGTGATGTTAAAAACCCAGAAGAATGGTGCCTCTTCTCAGGTAGAAAATATGGCAATGGAGGCGGCTGGTTCTACCCCATCGGTAGAAGAATGGCGCGATACGGCTTCGCAACGGTAACACAATCTTTAGATTATCCAAAAGCCGTGGTTGAACAAAACTTCAAAGCTGCACGTAAAGAGTTTTATCCCTACAATGAAATGACGAGAGGCGCCAGAACTCGCACCCCTGAGTGGGGAACAATACCCTTAGGAACAATCAAGAAATTCGTTTTTGACCGCATCTTGATCATAGGGGATGCCGCAGGCCAAGCGACGCCATGGCTTTGCGAGGGGATAAGACCAGCGCTTGAAAGCGGTGAACTCTGTGCCAAAGCCATAGCTGAGGCATACAAACAAAGAAAGTGGTCATCAAAGAATTTGAACAAGTACCAGAAGGAGTGGGATGCTAGAAATAAGCGCAGGTACCTAAAGGCACAAAGGGGAGTTCTTTGGTTTAAAAGCCAAGAAGAATGGGACAATAGCATCAAATATTTGCTTCCTCTTTCGGCTTCCAGAGTGATTTCCATAATTAGGGAAAGTGCAGCCTAAAACTGATGAGACTTCGAATAGCTACTCAAAAAATACTTTGATTTTACAATGATTTACTTCTCTTAAGAATAAGATTTTCCGAAGCAGAAACCCACTTTCAATTTCTATGCTTTTTCAGCTTGGCTTAAATATATTATTCCTTTTTCGCCGTCCACGGTCAAAGTTGCTCCATTTTTAATTATCTTGGTTGCGTCCTTAACACTCACAACACATGGAATGCCATATTCTCTGGCAACAATCGCGCCGTGAGAGGACACTCCACCCACTTCAGTTATAACGCCCCTAGCGGTAACAAACAAAGGAGTCCAACTTGGATTTGTAAACGGTGCAACAAGAATCTCCCCTTCCTGAAGCTTTTCACACTCAGCGGGATCCAATATCACCCGCGCTTTACCGGTTACCCTTCCAACGCTACAACCGACGCCTTTCAGGGTAATAGTTGAAATAGCCTCTTTCGCTTCTTCGTTATCTTTAATCTTTTCCTTTAAACCAGCACCTGTCTCTATTACATGCGGGAAGGGCAATTTTAGATTAGATTCTCTCTCCCGTTTCCTCAATCTGGTTACCTCTGTTATTATCTCTACGCTCACTTTTCCAACGTTTATACGCCTAATCTCTTCAGCCGTCAAGAAGAAAACATCATTCGCTTCCTCCAACAGACCAGCCTCAACAAGCCGTTGGGCTAACTCCACAAAAAATCTGCGCAATTGACTATAAGCCAGCACAAAATTTTGTTTCATGTTCTCCCGCCAAACTACACAATGCTGAGCTTCAGAAAGAACCAAGTCAAAGATAAGACGTCTATAAAGAAACGCAAGTTTAGAACGAGCAAGTTCTCTTCTGATTTTTTGAGTAGTTCTTAGCCGTTTCTCCCTTTGTCTACTTTCGAACATTAGCGGATCAACCAAATTTTCGGAAATCAAATAATTCTGTAATATCTTAAGTATGAAAGTTGGATCATCGCCCCACCGTGGATAAGACAACTCAAATTCCTGCAAACTGAAGTAACCGTACCTATTCACAAATTCCTTAAGATGATACCCAAATTCCCGACCAACATCAAAAGCGTCAAGGACACTGAATATTTCTGATGGCTCACAATTTATGATACCATCATGCATTTTTTTATTTGAACGGACTTCTCTGGATAATTTCCAAAGCTCGATTCCAGGTTCAGCACTCCTCAAACTAGACAACCCTGTCAACAAAACAGAGTAAGGCATAGTCGAATACTTGCCGCCCCATTTTCCTATTAACGTTCTCAGATGAGATGCAAAAACATCCCCAATAATTGTGCAAGCAATATGAGCCACCATACAACTTTCCATAACTGGTAGTAACATATCTATTCGAGCCAAAATCTCGTCTGACGACAATTCCCTCAAATTCAACTTCTTTAACTTGCCAACTTTTCGGGGAACAACAAAAAGTGACTTTCTAATCTGAAGAGGCAAAATACCTGCCACCCAACATGTTTGCACAATTGCCATTGGTTTGAGGCTGGCAACCTTGCCAAAAATTAAGTCTAAAGCGGATTTGTTAATGTATACTCTCCCATAAAAGCGGTCAACAAAACTTGTGTGGATGCCAGGTATGCCCAGCCGATGGTAAAGATAAAGTGCAGCATTATTTATAACAGGATTAAGTATAGACCAACTCAGAGGAGTTATCACTTCTGGAATGATTTCTCCAACATTATCCCTTGTCCATACTACAATGCCTCCAGAAATGTCAGCAGTCCCGCGTGTTATTCCTTCCATCTCTTTCTCCATCACTTGTTTCGCTTTATCTAAAGCCTCCGTCATAGACCTAAATTCGCCGTGGGAATCTCTTTTATAATCAAGATAGATAAGCGAAATTGGGACCTCTTTCACCTTGAATCCCGCTTTATACGCTTGAACCCAGAGCTGAAAGGGCCAACCGTATCCTTTTTCGGTGACTCCCAACTTTCGAAGGGAAGATACTTTATACGATCTAAAACCTGAAGCGCAGTCGGTAACCTTGTAGCCTATGTACTTCCGAACCAAATTGTTTAGAGCTTGGACGGCATGCACTCTATCTCTAGGAGGCTGACTTTTCCGTTGAGAAGCGGATAAGTATCGGCTACCCACCACCATATCAGCCTCATTGATAGCACTTACTAATTCAGGAATATATCGGGCGTCATGTTGACCGTCAGCATCTAAAGTAACAACAACATCATAATCATGTTCAACCGCAAACTTGAAGCCACTAATCAACGCTGCGCCTGGTCCCATATTCCTCTCGTGATTAATGACATACGTTACATCACTCTCCGAAATTCGAGCCGACGAATCATCTGTAGAACCATCGTTGATAACCAGAATGTCAGCCGAAGTGAATTCCGAAATTTGTTCAAGAACACCCTTGACAGTCCGTTCTTCGTTGAAAACAGGAACTAACACAAGAGTTTTCAACACAATTACCTCTTTAGCACCAACGGTTGAACATGTCCCATACAGGCACGACAGCTTCATTTAGCAAATTGACATTCAATCCCAGTCTGCCAAAGCAAACAGTACCAAAAAGCGATAAGTTTAGCTTCATGATGTTCGGAGGCTACTTCAATTTGCTATGTTGAATCGGCATAAATACGCCGCCAGTTTTTTGGGAAACAAACCATGCAAGCCCAAGAATATTGCCGAAAAACATTCCTTTCATAACAGCCAATTCACGTTTCCAATTATCATCAAATTTCTTGAGATGGACTAAATAATTATAAGATAAAGAGACCATCCGATGTTTAAATGAAATTTTCTCTTTCATTTGAAGAAGATAATAAAAAATCAATTCTTTCTCTATTGTGGCTTTGCATATAGTAGTTGTATCGAGTAATCTGCTCATAGTCTGCCCATGTAGAATGTGATGAACCTTTGCTCTTGGGTTGAAAACCATTCGGTGACCATTTTTCCACAAGTGCCACGCTATGACTTGCTCAAATGCAATTCCACGTCTAAGAAAGGAAGTAGGTATCCGAAAATCTTTGAGAGCCGAGCTGAGAACGGACATGTTTGCAGCCATGCAGAGCAAGGAATTAGTTATACCTCGACGCATAGAATAGATGTTTTTTTTGGAATAACCAGCTTTGGATATATATGCCAGAAACTGTTCCTGCCCCGCCAATGGACAATTCCAGAGCGCATCACCAATCACTCGTAATATTTCAGGTTCGCTATAAAAAGTTACAATTTCAGAGGAACCTTCAAGTGCATTTGGAACTCCGCTCATTAGGTATGATGGGATAACCTCTCCTGAGACTCCTGAAACCTTAAGGCGGTCATAAGTTAAAAGGTGTTCTTCAACACAGTCGGGATTCGGTACCGCATCATCATCTAAGAACAGTATCACATCGCCGTAAGCATTACGGATTCCTTCATTGTAAGCTTCCATAAGTCCATTGCATCTTTGAAAGAGAATGCTTATGTCAAAGTGTTCGCTATAACCCCTTATAATGTTAGTGAGCTCAACATCCTTGGTTTTTGAAACTAAAAGAACTTCAAAGTTCTTATAATTTTGAGCCTTCAATGCATTAAGAGTATACTTAAGTAAGTTGTTTCTTCCCGGCGCCGTGGGAATCAAGAGTGTGGCAAACTTCATGTTTTTACAACTCAAACCAAAAATACCTATGGCAAATCACATTACCACTATAACTTTAACCATGTCGTACGAACGCTCAGTTACGCAACTCGCTGAGTTAGCGGCGAAGACATAAGTAAACCGTCGGTTTTTCGCGTATTAATTTTTCAAAGCCATTAGTGTATATTAATACAAAAGACTTAATACACTCTTCTGCGCGTGTATAGGTGAAGGACGGATAAACACAAAACATTTAACTTGAAAACTGCTAATAACGGTTGGGGGGTAAAAGCACGAAGATACCGCAAACCATGGAGCTTTACACAAAAATAATAATTATCGCGCTACTTTTAGTCACCCTCACCGTCGCCCCTGCACTTTCGGCCCTGACAGACAGCACAGTTATAGAAAGCAAGGGTACAATAAGTAACGTTTTTGCGGTCACCGCCGAAAGCGGTTATTGGCAAGATATTCAAAATGCTGTAGACCAAGTTAACGCTCAAGGCGGAGGTACAGTGTATATTCCAGCAGGCACTTTCAATTTTGTGAATGTTGGAGAAAGTTGGACTGATGCAAGAGTCACTATCCCAGCTGGAGTTAACGTATATGGTGCATCAAATAATCGGGATGCAAATGGACAGAATACTGAGTGGAGAACAGTTCTTCGGTTACCTTGGGATGTTCCTTCTCCGTCAGGTACATGGTGGTTTAAACTTGGTGAAGGAGAGGGAAACTCAAATGAACCTTCACGGTTTTCTGACATTAAACTTGTCGGATACAGATATGAAGACCCTTCTTCGACAACAATGCTTCATGGAATTGACGTTGAAGGAGTGATAGACTTCCGTGTTGACCACTGTTTCTTCCAGGATATTTGCGGCGGAGCGATAGCTACATGGGGTGGCGGTGTTGGCGGTTATGGAGATGTTGGATGCTGTGGAGTTATTGACCATTGCAAATTTATTAACACTAACGGTTATGTAACAGCGATGATCGCTGACTGCACAGTTAGCTATGGAGTTCAAATAGGACGTTCTTACGGCGATTACTGGGATGATGATGTTACTCACGTTTTAGGGCAATACACTCGTTATACTACTTTTATCGAGGATTGCTATTTTGAAAAGTGGAGGCATTGCACATCCTCAAACAGCGGAGCACACTATGTTATTCGCTACTGCACCATTCAAAATGACTTCGGCTACGGCGCTATAGATTCACACGGCTGGTATCAAACATCAGGCGGTAAAATAACACAGGTCGGAACAAGAGCTACTGAGATTTACGGCAACACGATAATTGACGCTGTTCAGTATTATTGGGGCACAGCAATTCGAGGCGGAGCAGGGGTCGCCTTCAACAACGTATTCGGCGGCGGAACTTTCAGTTCTTCCAACGGATACCTCATGTACCTCAGGAACGACATGGCTAGCACACCAGAGGCTTCAAAAGTCTGGTGTAACGACTGGTATATTTGGGATAATACTCTTCTGGATGGGAGCAGTCACCTATTTACTAAATATGACGATTACAATCAGATAATTGAAGGCGAAAACTACTTCTTACATGCGCCAACCACTTTCACTTACACGCCCTACCAGTATCCTCACCCCTTAACAACAGCGGCCTAGCAAAAGCAAGCGCGTTTTTTACGCCATAATCACATTCATCAAATTCATCAACTCAAACAAAAACGATTACTATGAGTTCAACAAAGCATAGTTTTCAGTGATTAATCGAGACAGATCGCTGTTCATTCAAAGACTTTTCAATCGATTCCAAAAGTTGTATGGTCCTTCGCCCATCTTCAGGAGGCACTGGTGCAGGTAGGTCTTTCTCAATAGCCTCTATGTAGCGGGTAATCAATCTATTTGTTGGCAGAAGGTTCCTCTTTTTCAAGTAACATGTTCCAAATTTCGCCCATTTCTGCAAGAGCCTTTTTTCATCAATCAACATATTTTTTGCTGCAAGACCAAGTGTAAATGGAGGCTTTTGCGAGTGTTCTCGTGTATAATGGAAAAAGTCATAAAGAATTTGAATTCTTCTTCCCGACACATCTCTGAGTTCGTAGATAACCTCCATTTCGTTTTGGATCCACGAAAGTTCAATAATTCCGAAGCGGCCACTCTTAGTTCTTAGGACAACAGCAAAGTCATCGTAAACTGGATATTTGACCTTGCCACCGACCGCATAAACCTCCTCAATGTCGTCCAGAAAATGTAGTTGTAGATAAGAATGATGACAACAAACTTCCCATATGATCCCTCGTTGTTGAGGCAAGACGTTCCACGCAGGTGCCAAGTCACGCGCTCTTAAATCTTCAAAATTTGCCTTAAGATTAGTCCTAAAACTATATAGTTTGAAGTCTCCTGAACTTACCATGGCTTTTGCCTTTTGAATATCTGGGGAAAAAATTTGGTTATGACCTATGCAAAGTTTGCAACCATTTTTCTTAACAGTGTTAATCATTTGGTCACATTCAGAAACATCATAAGCCATTGGTTTTTCAACAAGAATC
>JAXDAO010000299.1:0-5189 GCA_034679745.1 Bathyarchaeia archaeon | reverse complement strand
AAACTAATCTCGACTTTGCCGTTTTTTTTGCCTGCGACTGCCGACATGTGGGCACCTAAATCAACAATAGCTTTGGCTGCTGGAGCTTGAAAAGCGCTTACATGTGAAAGGGCGACTATCCAACCGTCAAGTTTCATTATTTTTGCCCTTTTACAGGCTTTAAGTTTGGCAACACGTTCAGATGGATCTATAGGTAAAGCGAATTGTGCAAGCGTTTGTTGGGCATCAATACCTACAGAAACTAACCTAGCAATTATTTCAAAAGTCGGCGAGTTAGCCAGTGCAAAATGTCTTGTGTCAAAAGCTATGCCTACAAACAACGCTTTTGCCTCGTTGAGGTTTGGCATCACTCCTGCTTCCTCAAAAAGACGGTAGATCAATTCACAGTTGGCAGCAGCTTTGTCATCTATAATACACAATTTGCATATAGCCATTGTTTCTGGACTTGGAGCATGGTGATCAATTATAATCTTTGGTGCAGGTGACTTCTTTAGAGTATCAACTACTTCATCGAGTTGCTCTATGGTATTCATGTCCAAGAGTGCGATAACTTCTGCCGATTCTATATTTGGTTTAAGATTAACGTTAATAGGCATATACTCAAGAAGAGTCTTTGATGGCTTGTTAATGCCCTGAGGACAACCAATCTCCACGACTACGTTCGGTACAAACCGCTTCAGTAATCCTTGCAAGCCGTATGCAGAACAAATCGCGTCGGCGTCCGCGCTACGATGGCATAACAAAAGTACAAAAGAAGCCCGCTGTTCTTCTATAATTTGAACTATTTCTTTGAAGCTCATTTTAAATTTCTCAAAAAATTTTCAGTAGCTCTATGTGCCTCTTTTATTGCCGCCTCCACCAATGCCTCTGCTTTGACCCCTTTGATTAGCTTAGACAGGAGAAGATCGATTTCTACTGTAACGTTGACGGGTTTAGTTCCCTCTACTTCAACAGCGATGTCCAATCGATCGACGTCTTTGCTAGAAACTTTGGATAGGATAAACTTTCTCGCAGAGTCTTCAGCGGTTTGGCATAAAAGTTCGATTTGCTCGGTGGATAGCTCTGGAAAGCCGAGCTCACCCATCAAGCATCACTTCTCCTGTTTAGGAGAGAGGTTGACCTGAGACTGGGCTTAGGTCTTCTTGAAGTTTAGTTTGAGATTCTTTTACTTGGCTGCGAACACGTTCTTCTTGTCTTGCAATTACAGTACTGCGGGTTTCTAGCAGTGATTTGCGTTCGTTTAGGTCCTCAGCAACTTTAGCCTTCTCTGCCTTAACAAGTAATGAGCCGACTGCTTTGTAGATCACTGCGTCATCGGCTGTTTTTGTCAATTCAGCTAAGGTCTGTTCAACTTCGGTTTTTTCCATTTCAACTTGCTGTTTTTGTGCAAGGATTGTCTGTAGAGTTTGCTGTAACTGTTGGAGTCGAAGCAGTCTTTCTTGAACGTTAGGTGGTAACTTGGATAATTCATCACTCAAAGTTTATTCCTTCCGACACAAAAAAGAACGGTGCTATTAATTAAGCATTTCCAACCAATTTTTGATTAGTAGTTGTTGAGGAAAATCCCAGCTTCAAGAAAATTATTAGTTGAAACTTGTTTTCTGTTTTAGCTTGTTGCTGGTAGGGTTTGGTTCCAGTAGTAAACAACTTTGTAATCATACTTCGAAACCGGGTACGCTTCATCCTCAAACACTATGTCTAAAGATGCACCATACCTTGCTAAAAGCTTCCCCATGATTATGGCAATCTGCTCTGTTTTTTCGTCAGTATTCCAGAAACCCCAAATTGAATCATCATGGTCACGCATACCCCAACCGTAATTGTTGGGAAGAACCAAAGCAGCCTCAGGCTTACTCAAGTCAGTGTAGGGCTTGCTGTGGATATCCTTCCATAAACGCTCGAGGGCAAGATAATGCTCATCAATCATTGCTGCTGCAGTATTGCCTTCATCGTCTTTTGCGTAATTAAAAATCGCAATGTACTTGGCGCCCGCTTGATAAGCCGACAGCATCTGACTGTAGATTTTTTCGCCAGTGTCAAGGAAAGGCACGTCATAATATTTCCAAGTGATCATGGCGCCCCACTCTTTATCCATCAATCGGGCTGCACCTTTCACTTGAGCTATCTGCTGTGCAACACTCGCGTTCCAACCCAACTCTGCAAACATAACGTCATAACCACCCAAATAATCCCACCAATAGAGACAATAGTCAGAAGTAAAAATCGGGATGCCAGCTGCAGTTAGGTTCTGCATGCCGGGATCCTTAACGATTACTTCGTTGATGAAGAAGTCGGCTTCCATGTTGTAATCTATGGGTTTTGTGCCGTTGTCAACGTAGCTGAGCATTTTTAAGTAAATTTGGTACATAGCGGTGGCTGCAGAGTGATCTATTTCGTCAAGGTGTTCCCCGACCCATTCATACCACATTGCCCACTCACCATCCAACTGTATGCCACCAGGCTCATCGTTATAGTAAATCCCAAGAAACTTGTCGCCCCACCTCTGCGTCCAATTCTGCTTCACGGTAGCCATATCTTGCTCCCAAAACCAAGTGGTTATGTCATTGTCGTAGGGACTGTTAATGCCTAAATTAACTATTACGCTTTGGCCGTTGGCTACGGCATAATCGCAGATTTCCATAACTCCTGTCTCGTTTCTGCTCAGTACGCTTCTTCCAATATCTAGAATAAACAGGTTTGTGTACGTTTTTGTTCTGTCGATTTGCGTTTTGGCTTCGGCTGTGGTGTTTCCGCAGAACGCGATCCCAAAGTAGGGGTTATTGTTTATCGTGGTGATTTTTAGGCTTAGATTTAGCTGGAGAAGTACTGCTGAAAGCACTATGAGGGTGATGAGGGTGACTGGAATCAAGTATTTCTTTACTCGACTATTCCTACTCATGTCTAAGCCTTACCCTGAATGGCTACTTTCCTCTGCTTATAGTTTTGCCAAAAACACCACGCAATTAACCTGCGACCAAAAGTAGCAGAACTGTTTGCAAATAAAAGTACCTTAGTTTAACTAAAGAAATTAGCGCGAGTTTACCCTTTCTTTGTGAAGTCTTTTTAAGCATCAAAAAATACTACACACCACGAGAGGTGGAGATCATTTGGAACGAAAAGATTTCGATCGTGCTAATGTCGTTAAAGAAGAAATCCAGCAACATGACACCCGATTTTTAGCAGTCTATGTAGAAGCAAAAAATAGTATTATGGTTATGCTTAGCGAAAAAGAGGATAAACTGGGCACTATGGCTATTGCTGTTCCAAAACCCAGAGATATGGTTGGCTCAGTAACTTCCTCTGTGCTAATTGGGGATAAACATGTTATTTCCGCGCGCATGTTTGCTGAGTATATTGCTTCAAAGAAGGGAAAAATCGCCATGGTCTCTGTTTACCTAGAACGAATCGGAGAGATTCAAGCTCAAGAATTCTTCATGCATCTAATCGAGAAAGTTCTAAAGACCGGAACTCAAAAGGAACCTGAAGCAATCTGATTTTGATATAGTGACTTTTTAATGATACGTAAACTCACGGGCGCTGAGTTCCAAAAAATCTTTGACGTGATAAATGATGCAGCAGTAGCTTACAGAGGCAAAATCCCTGCTGACTGCTGGAAAGAACCCTATATGCCAGCACAAGAACTCAAAAAGGAAATCGAGAGTGGTGTCCAATTCTACGGTTACAACAAAAACGATGCCTTAGTTGCAGTTATGGGCATCCAAGCAGTTGGAGATGTTACCCTGATAAGGCATGCTTATACTCTGACAAATCATCAACGTCAAGGCGTAGGCGAGATACTCCTACGTTATCTGCTTGGATTGGCACATACCAGACGTATTTTAGTAGGAACATGGGAAAATGCGCAATGGGCGCTAAGTTTCTATCAAAAACATGGTTTCATATTACTTTCAAGGGAAGAAACAAATAGACTGCTGAGGAAATACTGGAATATCTCTGAGCGTCAAGTTGAGACGTCTGTAGTACTTAAACAAGAAAGGCCCCTGTAATGAAAACATTAATGCTTAAGGTCAATTCTGGGGACCCTGAACCAGAAAAAATCCAGAAAGCAGCTGAAATTATACAGGCAGGAGGCTTAGTCGCGTTTCCAACAGAAACAGTTTATGGACTCGGTGCAGATGCCCTCAATGGAGGTGCAGTTTTGAGACTTTTTGAGGCAAAGAATCGACCTCTTGATAATCCTCCAATTGTCCACATAGCCAGTGTACCCGAAGTTTACCCCCTCGTCAAGGGAGTGTCAAAAAAAGCTGAACTGCTGATGGAACAACTATGGCCTGGTCCTCTCACCCTTGTTTTCCAACGTTCAAAGGAAGTTCCAAAAACAACAGTGGCCGGTTTAGATACAATCGCCATCCGCATGCCCAAGCATAAGGTAGCCAAAGAGTTGATCAAGAAAAGCCACCGACCTATCGCGGCGCCTAGTGCTAATCTCTCAGGTAAACCTAGCCCAACAACCGCGCAACACGTGTATGAAGACCTAAACGGAAGAATCGACGCTATCCTCGATGCCGGAGCTACCACTATCGGTGTGGAATCCACAGTGGTTGACTTAAGCAGTGACTCTCCTATCCTTTTACGCCCTGGTGGAACGCCATTTGAGGTCTTAAAGAAATTGGTTCCTGACTTGCAGCTTCATCCGTTTGTTCAAGCTGAACAAGAAATCCCGCTCGAAAAGATCAGCTCACCAGGGATGAAGCACAAACATTACGCCCCTAAAGCGCAAGTAATATTGGTTGAAGGTAGCGTAGAAGCAGTTGTTAGTAAAGTTAAGCAGTTAGCCGAATCATACACCCTCCAATGTCAACGTGTAGGGGTTTTAGCTACTGACGAAACAAAATCAGCCTATAAAGGCGACATAGTGAGATCTATGGGAAGCCGATTCAACCTCTCCACGATAGCTCGGAACTTATTCAGTATTTTACGTGAAGTTGACGCAGAAGGTGTTGATGTTATAGTTGCTGAGGGAGTGCCTTTGGAGGGCTTGGGGTTAGCTGTAATGAATAGGTTGCGTAAGGCTTCAGGCTATCACATAATAAAAACGACATAGCCAAAGTCTGATAAGATTTAGAAAGAAGGTACATCAGGCATAGGTCGTAGATTGTGTATGTTTGAATATAGCTATTATTAACCGATGTGCTGGGAAAAATTTATATGCAAATATTTTATTGTTG
>JAXDAO010000298.1:0-5744 GCA_034679745.1 Bathyarchaeia archaeon | reverse complement strand
CTCGATACGGCTACAACTGCTGCGATTACCACTATAACGGCAACTAAAATCAAGGTCTGTGCGTCAATAATTTCATCTCTAAGAAGAGTAATACTTAATGTTAATGGCTGAGGAGGTACTGTAAGCGTTTGGTTGAATTCCAAATAGCCATCTTTAACTATCTTAAAACTATACGGCCCAGCCACTATATCTTTGAAAACTACATACCCAGTTGAATTAGTTATGCTGGTTAGTGTTCCAATACCATTAGGTTGATCGAAGGAAGTAATAAGAGTTTTAGTAAGCGGCTCTCCAACTTCGTTGATTATTTGCAGTTGAAGCACAGTTTTAGCACCAATAACCGTTGGCCCGACAGATATCTGCATAGTGGATTGGCCGCTAACGTAACCTGTCTTTGAAATAACCGCAGTTATTGTACAGTTAGTTGTTTTAGAAAAGCTTGGAGCAGTAAAAGTGGTCTTGTATACTCCGCCTGATTGCTCTTTAACGTCGCTAAAGGTTCCGCCATTATTTGAAGAAAAAGTAACTGATGCTCTAGTGATCGGTGTTCCCCCGACAGTTACAGAGACGGATATGTCAGTCTTATTTCCATTAAGTATAGCTTGCTGAGCAGTAGTGATTTTTCCACTTAGAGTTGCTAGATCAATTTGGTAAGTTGTTAATTGAGTGGTGTCAGTGGATAATCCTGAACGTTGGGCGGTTATGACGCTAGTGCCTGGGTTATTGGTCACTTTAACGGTGCCAAAGACACTAGATTGTCCTACTGGAATAGTTAACAAAGGTGCAATAGAAGCTACTGTTTTTTCTGATGAAAACATCTCGATTGAGAGGCTTTCGTTCTGTAATGGAGTTGGGTGCCCGGCGGAATCTTGAGCTTGCACTTGGATGGCTTGGTATTCCTTGTTATCTGCCGGCAGCAGTGGAGGGGCTATGTAGACGACTAATTTGGATGGAGTATCGCCGGGAACAGTGGTGGTCATTGTTGCTTGTTTGGTTGCAAAGTCGGTTGCCGATGCAGAAATAACTGTGCTGCCTGCAGTCATCGTGGTGTGAAAAGTTGCATTGCCAAAGGTTTGGCCTGGATCAATTTGTATTGAGCTATGAACTGTTCCTATGTTTGTTTTCGAAGAAGATAGGCTAATGCTTATGTAGGATGAGGCTCTTGCGGGCTTTCCGCTTGAATCGAGCAATTCCACAAAAACACATGTGTACTCCTTTCCATCAGCGGGTAACTTATTAGGGCCTAAGAACAGGCGAATTTGAGTTGGATCTGCTGTTTTTCCATCACACACAGTGAAAGTTGCCAAAAAAAATGATGAAGCTAAAATTAATAAGGCTAATGAAAAGGTCATAACTATTTTGCTCAAATCTGTGTGCCTCTTTTTCCTAAGTATTTGAAATGATGGTTTGGTTAGGTATTATGCTTTATGGTTTCTGAATATAGATGGATATAATGCGCGCTAAATCTAATTTATAGTTATTTTTTTGTGTATTTTCTCTTTATAAAATAATTTAGTGGGTAAACTTACGTTTTGGAAAAATAGAAAAAAATAATGGAAGAAAACTACTCTTAATCTTCTTCGACGATGGCTGTAAAGCTTGGTGAGACGAAGTTGCCGCCGCCAGCTGTTGTGACTGTAACTGTGTAAGTGCCAGATTCTGGAATAGTCACAGTACCAGGGACGGTAACTAATCCGTCAATTTGCGCAACATCTACGCTGTCAAAGTCTTCTGCAGCTGCAATAGTTCCTGCTGAATTCTTCACTAGTAAACCGGTAATTGTCACTTTCCCAGTTGCTTCTGTATTTTGGACGTATACGCTTACAAATCCGGTAGTATCATCGTAGCTTGCGCCTGAAACTGTTAAGCGTTCTTGTGCTGCTGTTGTGTTTTGTGACATTCCTGATAGCCAGCCGCTTGTGAATGCGTAGACTACTACTCCTGCAATGACTGCGATTGCGATCAGAATTAGAGTTGCAAATATTGGCGAAATTCCTTTACGATTCATTCTGAATTTTTTCATTTTTTCATCTTCATCTTTTTTTATTTGCATTTCATTTAATTCGATTTTGCTTATAAAGCATATTTCTTACGAATCAATATTTTGGCTACAGTAATACAATACAACACAGGTGCAAGGGATACAACTATTCGTTGGATATTCTTAAGCAAATGGCACTATGGTGATATTGAATATAAGCAATATCTAAAGGGGATTTTTTACATACTACAATAGTCTTTTGAACTATAGTTTCTGGATAGAAGATCATGTGGAGTTGAGGAAAAAGTCAAAATAAGGGGGTCATTCAAATAGTTAACCTCTGAAGGGGAGCTATAGAATTGAAATGAGATGGTTGTATGGTCGTTTCTATTCGTGCAAAAATATTGAACGTTTTAGTCGGTGGATCAGTAGCTATTAACGCTGGAAAGTTGAAGGGAGTAAAGAAGAATATGCAATTGCAAGTTTTAAATGGGAGAGTGCCGGTTGCAGTAGTGAAAGTTACTGAAGTTTATGATTCTTTTTCTATAGCTGAAAACTTTGCTAACGGAAAAAAAACAGCAAAGATTACTGTTGGTAACGACGTAATTGAATATATCGCGAAGTAATCGAGAATGAAATGAACCTATCGCATTAATCAAATCAGTGTTACATTTGGAAAATTATTCAAATTAAAAATTGAATAATTAAAGATCCACTAATATTGATTATAACTTCACTACCGTTATTAGGCAAATGTTGTGTACCTTTCTTTACTATCATATGCATAGCACGCTCTTCAAATACAAGGGCAAGCTGTGAGAAGGTTGACACTGACTTTGAAAATATCCATGTTTAAGGTTAATAAGAAGGGTTTGAGCCCAATCTTTGCAACCTTAATCTTGGTTGCCATAGTGATAGTGTTTGGAGCGACCGCTTATTTGTATGCCACTAACGTTACCTCAGCCACTACTAATCAATTAACAGGAGAAATGGGAACTAACCAGCAATCAATTTCAGAAAGAATAGGCTTCCAAAGTGCATACTTCATACAATCTGATTCCTCAAACCCCAGCTTTTCTCCCAACCCAAGTCCAACCTTGACGGTTTATGTAATTAATAGCGGCACAGTAAGCCTGCAAATCACCGGAGCACTCTTGCACATATACGATAACCATGAATTGGTAAGTACCAAAGCGGCTAATATTACTACAGCTATTCGTTCAGCAGTACCAACTCCAGATGCTAATCTGAAATACCTCAACGGAGCATCTGAGGTACAAACCCTGAACCCAGGGCAAGAAGGATATTTTGTTCTTAAATTGGCCCCAGGTACTTCACTGAGTTATGGTTCATATTCTATTCAAATAATCACTTCAAGTGGGAGCAGTTTTGAATATGCACCTTAAGTTAAGAAATAACAATAAGGCAGTAGGTACCGTATTCGGCATGATCTTCTTTCTGCTAATCGTCGTGGTAGTTTTCGCAGGATTCGCGGTAGTTCTAAACCAAAGTACACTTTTGGAAAACGCAATGATTCAAACAAGACAACTTGACAACGAAAAGGCCAAAGAATCATTCTCCTTAAAATCCGCAAGTAATAATGGCAATTCCTTTGTTTTCATTATAAACAATACTGGAGTAATCTCGGGTAGAGTAGTAAGGTTATGGGTTGAGGACGAAGTAACAAATTATTCGGGATCTGCCGCTGTTTCTTTAGATCAGCGATCTTTTGCACCGAATGATCAACACACTTGCGGTCCAGTAACAATTACTATCCCCGGTTCAGACTACCAAAACCTAAGATACTGGTTTGTTACGGATCGAGGTAATCAATTTACTTTTGTTCAGGCTGGTTCAAGAGGTCAAGATGGTCTCCCTGGCCCATCGGGCGCTCCCGGTCCTACAGGGTCACCAAGCGATTCAGCGATAACGGCGTTGGGAATTGGGCGGATCGGTTTTGACTTTGATAATTTTCGATACTATACGGCTAACTCTGCCTCAGCTCCAACTACTTTAAGACCAGGTACAGGAAGTGGATATTATGTTAATTATAATTCCAAAAATGACAAAGGCATAGTTTTTGAGATTCACCTTACAAATGTAGATCCAGATAATACAATTAATCTAAATTCGGAGACTTACTTTTTCGGAATAAAGAGAGATCAGGGTACATACAAGCCCGTAATATTCAATATGTGTACTAAAAATGGTAACAATATTGGAGCAACTACAACTATAGCGCTTCCTCCCAAAACATACACAACTCTATATTTCATAGGACAGCCTTCTCAAGGTACTTATGCATTTAACTTATGTCTAGCAGGTAAGCTGGGCAGTAATCCAACTCCAAATTTTGGGCAAAATATACCTTTCGTTATAGTAACATTCGTACCAATTTGAGATGAGAAGATGCAGATACAAAATTCGCTCAAGTTCATCGTTACAGGAATCAAATTAACAAATAAATAACTAACCGAGGAGATGCAAAATTGAAGCTCTGGAATCCAAAAAAAATAAACATAAAAATTCAACACAAAGAGGAAAAACCAAAGAAAATATCAAAGATCGTTCCCAATGAACCACCCGAAAACATACAAAACCCCATTCAAGTGGTTGAAATTCCAGAAACTTTTAAAGAACATTACACGCTTCTCCCACCATTTTCACATGCGGCAATTGTTGAAGATGAAAAAAGTGAGTTAAAATATTCCGTCCTTGAACCCACTTTAACTGATTTGGATAAGAGTTGGTTAAAGGAGATTAAAAGTATTCTTTGGGATGAGCTTTCGGTTAGCTCCAAGGGGTTTAATGATCGGAAGGAAGCTGAGGAATTCTTAAAGCTGAAGATTCTAGAGATAGCGGTTAAGTACAAGATTCAGGTTGATGCCAACACATTAGGAAAATATCAATACTATGCAATTAGAGATTTCTTAGGATTTGGCAAGATTGATGGCATAATGCTTGATGAAAACATAGAAGACGTCTCCTGCGACGGAGTTAACTCCCCGGTTTTCGTTTGGCATCGAAAATATGAATCAATTCCTTCAAACGTAGTTTATGAGACACATGAAGAGCTCGAGAATTTTGTTTTTAAGCTAGCCTACCTATGCGGCAGGCACATATCAATTGCACAACCAATACTCGATGGTACATTACCCAACGGAAGCAGAGCTCAAGTCACATACGGCACAGAAGTAACGCCGAAAGGAAGTACTTTTACAATAAGAAAATTCAAAAGCAGCCCCCTAACAATAACGGACTTGATAATGTATAAAGCGCTATCTACTGAAATCGCAGCATACTATTGGTTCCTAATCGAGAATAGGCACTCGGTTATGATTGGAGGCGATATCGGAGGAGGAAAAACATCGATGCTTAACGCCATCAGCCTATTCATTAGACCCACGCTAAAAATCGTGAGCATTGAAGACACACAAGAAATACGCTTGCCGCACAAGAACTGGGAAATGATGGTAACCCGCCAGGGACTGGGAACAGGGGCTGGAGCTGTCGGAGAAGAAGGAGTAGGCAGCATAAGCATGTTCGATTTGTTGAGGGCTGCACTAAGACAAAGACCTGACTTCATCATTGTCGGCGAAATCAGAGGTGAAGAAGCATACGCCCTATTCCAAGCCATGGCAACAGGACACTTAGGATTAACAACTATACACGCTGAACAAGTTCAGGGAGTTCTACATAGACTCACAACGAAGCCAATGAACATACCCAGCACCCAAGTCGAAAACCTAAACGCAATTTCAAT
>JAXDAO010000297.1:0-5163 GCA_034679745.1 Bathyarchaeia archaeon | reverse complement strand
AAGCCTGAAGACATGGAGGCTTTCGATGAAATGCAAAACCTATACAGCAAATCCAACGACTTCGAAAGATATCTGTCGAGATCTTTCCTACTAGAACACGGCATTCATGCAACAAACGTAATCAAAGAAATCAATCTAAATAATGGCTATGTACCAGTCAATAATAACAATAAAAAGTAAACAGATGCTTTTCACGCTTTCTGTTTCTACCTATATTTAGATCTCTTCTTTTTTCTACTTTCTTTTCTTATCTATTTTTCTTTTATTTTTCTTCTTCTTTAGCACTTTTTGAGTAGATTCAACTGTTGTTTCTTCAATGTTCTCAAAGCTGTTAAGTGCTGTTGTAGTTTTAACTGTCGGTATTTCGGGGGTGATTTTTTCATCTTCCATCATCAATGGCAACTCTGGGGGTATTAACGATTCAGACGACCTCTCTTCTTCCTCCACTTTGAATTGAACTTGTCCATCCTCTGTCATGTACGCTTTCTCGACAGCTTTGACCTTTAATGCTTTCGTTTTCTTTTCTAACCCAGTAAGAATCTCGCTCATATCAAACCCACCGACAAATAGCACCGCGTCGATGCGGTCGTTCATGTCTTCAGTATAGATGGGTTCACTTATGTGAATCGACTGGAGACTTGTTTTCTCTTTAAACCAATTCGTTATTGATAATTCTATTTCTGCTCGTGGAATTTTATCCCTGAGGCTTAAAGGGATGCGTAAAAGAACGTAAAGTAATGAGGCACTTGACAAATCGAAAGATAATAATGGCTTTAGGAGGGCAGTGTTAAGCATGTTCTCAAGCGAACCATATACTCGATAGCTTGCTGCAGTAACCGCTATTGCGCTGAACATTTTAATGTCAAATGTCCTTGACAACTCGGCTATCTCTTGCACTAGCGAATTCTTAGATAAGAACATGTCTAGCAGGTAGTTTACTACCACATTGCCTTTGATTTGTGCTCCTTTTCTGTCAACACCCTCGTAACTTTCAAGTTGGTCTCTACCTAGAAGTAAAACTGTGGCGCTATCAGTATTTTGGCACATTTGTAATGTTGCGTATGCGTTGAAGTGGGCGTCTGACGGTTGGACTTTCGAAGGTAGAATTGCTATTGACAATGAATCGATGTTTTGAGCCCTAAATTTGTTTATCAAAGTTGGTAGGCTGGCACTGCCGATTCCATCCCAGATGGATGAAAATATGATTGCTCCCTGCAATTTTTCTGTAGTTGTTTTTTTCAAGCTTTCCATCAAGGAAGTGTCTTTTGTTATTAATGGTAAAACGTCGTACCAGAAATGAGTATCTTTATTTGAACCTTCAAAGCCCAAGACTAAATGAATATCATATCCTTTTGGTATCCACTTATATATGTCGTCGCTTGAGCGCTCTATAAAAATTGGAAGTGTGCATTCTTTATGTATTCTTGGTGATTTTAATAGTGTTTTTATAGGATATTCGCCTATGCCTATTATGGCTTGTTTCGGTCGCAGCGGTATTAGGCCTTGTATGTGCTTCTCAACGCTTGCTATAACGTTAAAAGTGCCTTTTCCATCGTTCATCCGGGGTTCGTGCATAACCTTTAAGAGACCTCTAAATGAAATAAGGTTTTAGGTAGATTGCTTGAAGAAGCCCTCCCTTAAACTTTCTGATATTAGCGCATGGAATAAGGCAAGGCGGCAGAAGAACAAGGAAAAGGAAGAATTGGAGCGTAGCTTTGAGGGTCCAGCCCTAAGAATGTTTACTTTTGTGATAACAATAGTTGCAATGGCTTTTGGCATGTCTTTTTTTTCGTTGTTTCCGCAGCCAGTGCCAATTCTGCTGGCAGTTATAGTTGCGTTTGCTACTTATAGGCAACCACGTTTCGGAATGCCGATAGGTGGAGCCATAATTGGCTTAGGTTTGCTTTATCATTTGTCTGAATTATACTTTATTTCTTTCTTAGGAGATACTCCCGTTAGAGTTGCTTTCATTGTTATTTGGATGGCTTTGTTTGTGGTTTTGCCCGCACTCTTTAACCGTTACAAGAGTGCTCTAGCTGTTGATTTCGGTATATTAGCTGTTGCAATGCTTTTCTTAGAGCCCATCTATTTCTTGGCGATACCTTTGATTTTTGCTTCTGCTGTATTCTTCAAAAAATATGTTGGTTTAACCATAATTTATTATGTGTTGCTTTCGGTGCCGCTTCAACTTATTCAATACTATAATTACATAGTGGAGATCGTTAGAGATGATTGGTGGGTTACGCCAGGTTCTGCTCCACCTTTATTTGTTTCTTTGAGTTCAATTGCTGAATCATTGAATGTATCGCTTACACAGTTTCGTTTGTATGATACGTCTAACTTTATCTACAAGATTGCAGGACAGACCACTTGGATTCCTGATTGGACTGGTAGAACTATAGAGGATGCCTTGACCCAATATTTAGATTCTCTTCCTGGTATACTTATGTTTGTTGTAATAGTTGCGGGGCTTTCTTTAGCTCTTATTTACTTCACCAGAGTGTTAGCCAAAGAGGGTTTGATCGGGTCTGCAGATAGATTCTTCCCCTGCTTTACTGCCACTATCGCTGCAGCATTGTTCTTTATAATGTTGAGTGCTCTTCAGAAACCTTTAGCATTTACTGCTGATATTAGTGCCACAACGATGGTGTTGGGTATTATTGGAACTACAATTTTGACATCGCCTGTTTTGTTTATGGATTATGCACCCAAGAGGCGTTCTACTAACATAGAGATCACTGAAAAAGCCCAAGCGCTTCTCAATAAAGTAATAGCCTTTGAGACTCAGCTTGGCTCTGTTAAGGAAAACATTCCTGTTAATGTAAGTTCACCTCAAGGTAAAATGCTAATCATAAAAGATGGTCTTGAAGACATAATAAAGAAGGCTTCTTTGCGGTTGTTTGAGCAGGTAGAGTTGGATGAAAAGTTCAATGCTATAGAGAAATTTGGCAAAGACTATGAGTCTATTGAAGCAGAATTGAGCACAATACTTTCTGAATACCATGTCTTTTCTACATGCGAGTTCGCTAATTGGACTGGGAAACTAAAAGCCTTAGGTTTAGATCTTAAAACGGAAGTAAAAGCTGATTATCAAAAGGATATGCCGCTTGATCAAAGAATTGCTGCAATTAAGCATGTTATTGAGGCCGGCAGGGCACTTGTCCTTGAAGTCTCTTCTGTTGCTGAACCGCTATATGGTATTATAAGGCCTCTTTATGACCATGAATTGCCACAAAAAAGTAAGGCTGTTACATTTGCAGCTGAAAAGTTGGCTAAGAACGAAGCTCCTTGGATAGCTGTTGAAGCGCTTTACTATGCGCTAAACAATTGGAAGCGCCAGTATAGTCGTGACATACAGGCAACAATAAAATATCTTCAGGGATCCTTAAAGCCGATTGCGTATTTGAAGAATCAAGGTGAAGTTTTACCATTGGTTTTCGGTAACGACGCCTCAAAAGTGGTGGAGTACGCAAATAAGGCAGATGGAATGAAGAGTGTGGCTGAAAAGCGAGCCGAGAAGCAGGAGCTGGATCTTTTGGATGTTATAGGCTTTAAAGATGATGTTTACAGCTATATTGCTATGGCAAACGATATTCTTTCTATGCTGTATTCTAGAATGGTTGCTGATGAAGAAACGATAGAAAGTTTACTACCTGCTAAGGATTCCATGTGGGCGAAAAATGGGAACCTTCGTGAACGCCTAGAGCAAGCAACTGTAATGCTCTCTAATCCATCTAAGTATAAAATCAACGAAGTTATGGAAAACCTGCGCCAGTATCTTGTTTATGTGGATGAATCAGTGCAGACTCTAACAGCATATGCCGAGCGGAAGGAGCTATTGCTTAATTATCCAATGGCTGAAGCTGTGATAACCGAGCGTCTCAAACAGAAAGAGCGTTTGTTGCCTTCTGATTTGCCTTTTAGGCCTTATTTTGCGGCAGAGTATCTGAGACTTTATTATACTCAAAGATTTGGTGAATATGCTTTTGACAAGGAAAACTATGTTCTTACAAAAAGAGCATAGACTTGTTCTCGCGCAAAATCTCTATACACTTTTTATATCTAGCAATTATCGAATATCCCGCTCTTTTACATAGTTGCTATTGGATTCCGATCCTTTTCCTAATTAATTCCTGTTGTTCAGGCGAAAAAATCTCTTCCTCACAATTTGGGCACCTAAGTGCCTTCACGTCATTGAGAACTATACCCTCTACTTCACAATCAAACGTGACTTCAATGTATTCTATGCAACATGATGGACAAAGAAGTGCACCCGCCTTGGTGCCTTTGATGTTATTCATTGAATCTCTTGCCAAGCGTCTCCCCCCATGATTCAACTTTAGCTAAATCGACATTATCAATCATAGTTTTGCCAAAGTACTTGATACGTCCGCCAAAGACTTCTATACTCACAGGCTCAACTTGGGGGTGTTTTGATAGAGTCTTTTCTGCAAAGCGCTTTTTTGCCGTCTCATAGTATTCTCCAGGGATTCCACCCCATGCAGAAGAAATAAAGAAAGCTAAACGTTTACCTGTAAAGTCGTTTTCTAAGAATTTAGCTGCTTTACTGTAAACTTTACCCATCCTTATACCGCTTCCGATTACTACGTTGCGGTATTGTTCTAAATCAGGAACTTTTGCCTTGGCAAGATCAACCAAATCAACTTCTAACCCGAATTTAGAATGCAGAACCTCTGCGATTTTACGGGCTGACTCCTCGGTTACGCCCCTCTTCGTCTCATATGCAATGAGCGTCTTGTTTTGACTCATCTATGCGCTTCCAGAGGCTTCTGGTGTTATTCGTTTGCCGCAGTTATTACAGAAAACTGCTGCTAAAGTATTCTTGGTTGCGCAATTGGGGCAAACAGCCACATCTTCGGGGGTGGCTTGTGTAGAAGTCGTTTTCTGTTGCATGCTCTCTCTCGCCTTTTTGAGAGCAGCATGTGTTTCATGCGCTGCAATAGTGAAGGCTCGTTCAAGTTCTATTCCGACTCTGTAGAATGCATCCTGGATCTCATCAGACGGGTAAGAAGCCTTCGTGTTTTTTCCTTGAAGGGTACGAGTGCCGCATTTGGGGCAAAAATTAGCATCATCAGCGATTTGTGTGCCACAGTTTGAGCAGTAAACCATCCTTTACACCAGTACTATGCATAGAGCAAATGC
>JAXDAO010000296.1:0-4633 GCA_034679745.1 Bathyarchaeia archaeon | reverse complement strand
AAAGACTGGTTTCAATTTTGCTATGCCTGCTGAGAAGTCTGGTCAAGACGAATTTGACTTTGAATATGGCGATAAATTCGATGAGCACATCGAGGATTTCGATCCAACCTTCCTAAAGGTGCTGGTTCGTTATAATCCTGAAAGCGACTCAGTAATGAATAAGCGTCAGCTAGAGCGCCTCAAGAAGCTTAGCGAGTATCTATCCAAAGCCAAACGAACCTTCCTCTTTGAACTCATCGTACCGGCTACTCCTGCGCAATTGGCAAGTGTAGGAGGCGACAAAGCCAAGTACGACTTGGAACTGCGCCCCAAACTCATGTGTGGAAGCATAAAGCAAATCCAAGACGGCGGCGTAGAACCAGCAATCTGGAAGCTTGAGGGAGTCGACAAAGTCGCCGATGCAAAGGCAATTGTGAAGCAATGCCAAAGCGGCGGACGCAAAACAGGTGTTATCACCTTGGGACGCGGCGAATCTAAGGATAAAGTCAAAGAATGGTTGAGTGTCGGCGCAAAAATCCCAGGCATCATCGGTTTTGCAGTTGGCCGAACAATCTTCTGGGATCCACTTGTTGATTATAGAGCAGGTAAGGCTGACAAGCAAGCCACCGTTGAGCGTATCTCTCAGAACTATATGGAATTCGTTGAATTATGGATTAATGAAAGAAAAAGTAAGTGATTGATATGACATCTCTAAGATCTTTAGCTCCAGCATTAGCCAGAATCACGACCGCCGGTGCAGTTGGCGCTGCCCTACACATCGGTAAGGGTGATCCTGATAAAGTAGACCAAACAGCCCTTGATTTTAGCCGTGCAGCACTTAATCAGACTGAAGTGGACGGCGAAGTCATCTGCTGCGAGGGACCCAAAGACAACGCTCCCGCCTTTAACAACCGAGAAAAAGTCGGTACCGGTAACGGTCCCAAAGTTGAATTCGTCATCGACCAAGTTGACGGCACCACTGCTACCTCTAAAGGTAAAAAAGACGCTATCTCCGCTCTTGCATGTGCTCCCGCGGGTTGCTTACAGGTGTTACCAGACGATGGCTACTATTTCAAAGTCGCCACCGACGGCAAATCCAAAGGCAAAATCAATCTTGACATGCCAATCGAAGACATAGTCAAGACTGTTGCAGCTTACAAGAAACTGGAACTCTCCAACTTTACTGTGATTATGCTGGAACGCGAACGTCACAACGAAATATTGGGGCGTCTTCGCAAGCTTGGCGTGAGGATTGTTCTTATTTCTGACGGAGATATCGGAGGCGCTATCGTTACCTGCTTATCCAACACAGGCATTGATCTCCTGGTCGGTGCAGGTGCAGGAGCAGAAGCCACAATGGCAGCTGTGGCGGTAAAATGCCTCGGCGGAACCATGCTGGTTAAGGTTTGGAAAGACAAGAAAGATGACGCAGGACGAATGGATCGCTTAAGAGCAGCAGGTGTGGACGTGGATAAAACCTACACTGAAGAAGAACTCGCCAGGGGTAATGAGATGATTTTTGCAGCTTCAGGCATCACTAAAGGTGAAATGCTCGACGGTGTAAGATTTACCGCCGACGGCGCAACAGTTCAGTCTTTCTGTACAAGGTTGCCAAGTGGAACGATAGAGTGGTCTAAGACTATTCTAAAGTTCAAAGGGCACCCAGTCTACAGTCAAGTGACCTAAAACTCTTTTTTCTTTTTTTTAGCATACTCAAATTGGAAAATTTATAACTCTATTTACTTTAGAATAGAAATCGGAGAAGAATTTAATGGAAGCGAAATTTGGTTGCTGCGGTTTAGACTGTGACCAATGCCCCATATACATAGCGACAGCAATGAATGATGAAGTACTAAGGGAAAAAACTGCAAAGGAATGGCTCGTACGTTACGCTGAGTATCTCCCAAAAGATATAGAGCCAAAAGATTTCAAATGTGAAGGATGTCATTCAAAAAATGATTACATCGGCTGTACGACCTGTCCAATAAAAAAATGCGCCACTGCAAAGAATTATTTAACTTGTGCTAGTTGTGCCGAATACTTCGCCTGCGGTATGCTGAACGGTTTCTTTTCGCAGCATCATCAGGCAAAGAAGAATCTGGAGTCGTTAAGAAAGTAGTCTTATGTTTGGTTTGAGTGTTTGTGGTCATGCTCATCCTCGTGGCCATGTCCATGGTCATGCGGATGACTGTGTTCACAGTTGTCATGAGTATGTGTGTGTTCATGTATATGGTGGTGTTGTTCGGTTTGGTCTTCAGGGAACACTTGACCTGTGAATTCGGCTAACATACGGTAACGGTTGCCTACGATTTCGCGCAGTTTCGTTCTGAGTGTTTCGCCGGTAAGGTTTTGCTTTTTAAGAAGAGTCATCTTCTTGACGAGTACTTCATCGCCTATCCCCTTGAACCATGCTTCAAAGTCTCCGCGTTTGAGATGAAACTCTAGCGATATTACCTCTACTTTCTCTATTTTTGTTAAGAAGTCTCGTAAATTATGTGCATGCAAGCTTAGAGGTTTGTCGACTGTGGTATAGAAATGAAATGCTTTTTCATGGGGTTTGTATGATAAAATCGCTGTTGCTCTTTCTTTAGTAGTTTCTGGTATACCAACTACGCGTTTTCCTTTTTCGGTAATTAAGTAGAGCCCTTTTTCTGGAGACGCGACATATCCCATTTTTGTGAGTCCCAAGAGGTGCATCATGACTGGTTGAAAATCTTTTTTAGCATCCTTAGCGACTTCAGTGGCTTTCTGAGGTTTTTCGCATATGAACATAGATTCTAGCAATTCTCGTTTGATAGGTGATAAACTCATTTACGGCACCTGCCTGTATCTGGTATGTAAGACATGCTAATCAAACTTTTCCCCATAAACCCATAAAGAAGAATGTAGAATTGAGAAATCGATTATAACTAAGCAAAGCTTTAGTACATATGTTCCTAATCCTAAATGATATAAGGTGAAACCATAAGATGAAGATCGCTGCTTTTGTCTATGAATACCCGCCAAAAATCGTTGGCGGCCTTGGCACTTACGCTGCAGAAATAACAAGAAAGTTTGTGTTAAACGACCACGACGTAACGGTCCTGACAATGAACGATGATGAGGGTTCGATGCCTATTAGAGAAATCTGGCGGGGTATAGAAGTTCACCGTCCACTACACCTCGATATTTCTGACTCATTACCTGACGTGATCGCCGAAGACATACGAAAATGGGGCAGAGGCTTACATTTCTTCGGTAAACTCATGGTTTATAATTATTTCTCAGCTGGTAAACTCATAAATGACTTAATCAAAAAAGAAGGACTGAAGTATGATGTTGTTGTTGCGCACGATTGGCTCTCAGCCATGGGCGGCATAACAGTAAAACGCGAAACTGGTTTGCCTTTTGCTTTCCATGTGCACTCGACCGAAAAAGGCAGAACGATGGGTACAGGTTCCGGTGTGGTGAGCAACATTGAGTTACGTGCAGGAAAAATGGCTGACATGATTGTTACTGTTTCTTATGCCATGAAAGATGAGCTCGTCGGGATTGGTTTTCCCAAGGAAAAAATCCAAGTTAGCTATAATGGTGTAGACCCTAAGAAGTATAACCCTGAAAACGTGTCTAAAGAGGATTTGCATCGTATCCGGGCAAAGTATGGCGTCATGGATGATGAATTCATGATTCTGTTTCTGGGGCGATTAGTTGGTGTTAAGGGTGTGGATAGACTGATTTTAGCAATGCCTCATATACTAGCCAAGATACCCAAAGCTAAACTAGTAATCGTCGGCGTCGGCGACTTACAAGAGTATCTAACTAACCTGACTCGAATGACAAAAATGGATGCTTACATCAAATTCTGCTTTGACTTTATCCCCGAAGAAGAACGCATAATGCATTACGCAGCCTGCGACTTAGCAGTGTTTCCCAGTTTCTATGAACCCTTCGGTATCGTAGCGTTAGAAGCCATGAGCATGGAGAAACCTGTAGTAGTAGGTGCCGCAGGCGTCAGTGGAATGCGTGAAATCGTCATCTGCTGTGGCCCCGAACAGTGCGGCTACCACATAGACCCAAACAACCCCTCAGACATAGCGTGGGGTGTAGTCAATGCCCTAGCAAGTCCTGAATGGCGAAAAACACTCGGCAAAAATGGCAGGAAACGTGTTCTGGCCGAGTTCACATGGAACAATATCGCTGAGAAGACTGTACAGTTATACGAAACAATCGTTAAACGGTAAACTCTTTGAATGATGATTTAGGCGTAAAACAGCGAGTCGCAAGGGAAGCAGCTGCTCTTCTTTATTTTGGGGCAGAAAAAGAATACAAACAAGCAAAAATAAAAGCAGCTGAAACCTTTGGTGCTCATTTTTTGCCTTCCAACCTCGAAGTAGCTTTAGAGTTGGATAAAGTAGCGGAAGAAAATGAAGGTGAGGCTAGAAAAGACCGCCTCATCCAGATGCGTAAACAAGCCTTAGAGATTATGAGGTTATTGAGTAGTTTTTATCCGATTCTAATTGGGAGTGTATGGCGCGGAACAATCAAGCAGGGCAGCGACATAGACATAGCCGCGTATACCGATGAACCTAAAGAAATCCTTAAGGTTCTCAAGGAGGCTGGTGTAAAAGTGACAAGGACTGGCTGGATGACCGTTAACAAAAAAGGAGCTACTTTA
>JAXDAO010000295.1:0-4444 GCA_034679745.1 Bathyarchaeia archaeon | reverse complement strand
TGCTAGGTTCCCCCAGAAGATTGAGTGTAGTATGTGGCCGCCGACATTAAAGGCGAGCTCTTTTGTTAGGGCTTTTACATAGCCGAAACTGACCCAGTAATCAAGTGCAGTATCGTTTTTCATTGTTTCATCTATGCTTGCTAAGAGTTTGTTGGCACCGTTAACGTATGCTTGATGGTGTTTACTATGGTGCAGTTTTAGTTGCTCCTCAGATATGTAGGGAGATAGGGCATTGTATTCATAGGGTAGTTTGGGTAGAGTAAAGGTTTTTACTTTCTCCATAAACTTTCACCAAAAATCACAGATTCCAAAAGAAAAAATAATTAATATACTTTACCTTAAAGTTCGAAGTGATTATCTACTTCTTGTTTGTTCGTACCTTCTTACACATTGAGTATGACTTATTACTATGTATTGCTTTACTTTCCTCGGTGATTTTATAATGACTAAAACTGATGAAAACCTAAAAGCTGCGTTTGCAGGCGAATCCCAAGCAAACCGCATGTACCTCGCCTTCGCTAAGGCAGCTGAACAGGAAGGCTTCCCCCAAATCGCAAAGCTCTTTAAAGCAGCGGCAGAAGCAGAAACCGTGCATGCCCACAACCACTTCCGTGTCATGGGCAAAGTCAAATCCACAGCGGAAAACCTCGATGAAGCCATTTCAGGGGAAACATACGAATTTAAAACAATGTATCCCCAGTTTATCGAAGATGCAAAAGTAGAAGGCAACAAAAAAGCGCTCCAGAGTTTTGACTACGCCAACAAAGTCGAGCAAGTCCACGCAGACCTCTACAAGAAAGCCATTGAAGCTGCCAAAACTAAAAAAGACCTCCCGGCAGGTGACATCTATGTCTGCCCAGTGTGTGGAGACACCTTCGTGGGGACGGCGCCAGAAAATTGCCCAATCTGTGGTACACCCAAAGCTAAATTCACAAAAATCCAGTAAGGCACCTTTTCAGCCTTAACTCACTTTTTATTTATTAACTTATTCAGCAACAGCTCTAAAACAAAAATGGAGAAAAAAATTTAGGCCTTAATTTTCAGACCAATCATTTGGCCGAACTCAAAGCACTTCTTTAATTCCTCAGCGGTCGGAACCCATTTCAGCTCCATGGTCTGTTCTTGTGCTTCCAATCCGAACTCTTTAGCAATCTTAATCATGCCACGGACTGCACCTCCACCCCAGCCATAGCTACCAAAGAAGTACCAAGCTTTACCTTTGGGTTTGAGACCTCCTTCATAGGTGAGGAATGACCCGACAGATGGGAACATACCGTTGTTGAGAGTTGGTGAACCAACCACAACTGCCTTTGCATCGATGATTTCGGTGACGATGTCGGTGTTATCGGTCGCACGCAGCTTTAGCAATTTAACATCTACACCTTGACTAGCGATTCCATCGCCTATTGCACGCGCCATCTTGTCCGTGCTGCCCCACATGGTATCGAAGGTGATTACGACTTTGTTCTTCACGGTTTTTCCTGTGCACCAGTCCATGTAGGCATTGACGATTTTCATAGGATCCTTGCGCCAAATGATGCCGTGGCTGGGTGCAATGATGTCGATTGGTAACTTCATAGCGACGACCTCCTGAATCTTCCGAACGATTAGAGGCGAGAAAGGTGTGAGGATGTTGGCGTAGTAGGTGACAGCTTCTTCCATGAGCACCGTTTGATCAACTTCATCATCAAAACGTTGACTGCTGGCCAAGTGTTGGCCAAAGGCGTCATTGGGTAAGAGGATTTTGTCTTCTATGATGTAGGTAAACATGCTATCAGGCCAATGCAACATCGGAGCCTCAAGGAAAGTAAGCGTCTTCTTGCCAAGCTCGATTTTGTCGCCTGACTTGACAATTTCGACCCGCTCAAATTCGGCTCCAAAGTGTTTGATGATCTCTTCTTTGCCTCTAGCTGTTGAGTAAATCTTGGCTTGAGGCGCAAGCTTCGCAATAACTGGCAGGCTGCTTGAGTGGTCCATCTCCACATGGTTAACAATTACGTAGTCGATTTTTTCAAGCGGTACTAATTCTTTTATATGCTCGACAAGCTCGTTGACGAAGGGTGCTTTTACCGTATCGACCAGGGCAATTTTTTGGTCCTGAATCAAATAGGCGTTGTAGGTGCTTCCTCGTCGGGTGATGTAACCGTGGAAGTCGCGGATGTTCCAGTCGACAACACCAACCCAGTTTACTCCATCTTTAAGTGAAACCTTTACCATACAAATTGCTCCAAAACGTTAACTTCTAAAAATCAGTTTTATGCACTTAATATTAATTTCGCAGAGAAGCACTAAATCGAGTCATAACCTAAGGTCATAAACTCAAATTTTGCCTAGAGTTGACCCGAACCTAGAAACGGCGATCAAACAATTTAACAGAAAGCCAGTAAATGCATAATCATATATCAAGCTGCAAGTACAGCATTTTAGTCTGCTGTATCTTAAACAAAAGCGAGATAAACAAAAAGGAAAAAGAAAATTTAGTTTAGTGGTGGTGCCCGCAGCCGCAGCCACAACTGCTGTCGGTTGGCTCTTCGCCTTCCGCTGTGTGATTATGCTTAGGGTGATTTTCCTCAGAGGCTTTTACATTGATGTAGAGTTCAGGTTCTTCTTCGAAGGATTTCTTGCAACCTGGAGCACAGAAATAGTAGGTTTTTCCCTTGTACACTGTCTTCCACTTTGCTGTTCGTTCATCAACATCCATATTACATACTAGGTCTTTTGCCATGTCTAATTCACCTCCAAACTAACCCGTCAGGTGTTACTTAGAGTTTTGGGCGGAACCGTCGCAGCAATGACGCATTCGACACAACCGTCACCGAACTGAACGCCATCGCAGCAGCTGCGTAGACAGGATTAAAGAGAACATGAAGAATCGGATAGAATAGCCCAGCTGCCAAGGGGATCAAGATTATGTTGTAGAAGAAGGCCCAAAATAGGTTCTGGCGAATCTTGCGCATCGTAGCTCTGCTCAATTGAATCGATATCACCACATCCCGCAAGTCATTTTTTACGAGTACGATGTCGCCTGTCTCCACTGCAACATCTGTTCCGGTGCCGACTGCTATACCGATGTTCGCCTGCGCTAAGGCGGGGGCATCGTTTATACCGTCTCCGACCATCGCTACGACTTTACCTTCAGCCTGCAACCGCTTAATCTCATTTGCTTTTTCACTCGGCAAAACTTCGGATAGCACACTGTCCACACCTACCTGAACCGCAATAGCATTGGCTGTACGTTTATTATCGCCCGTCAGCATTATCACTTTCAGCCCCATCTGCTTAAGCGCCGAGACAGCCGCTACAGAATGCTCTTTCAGCGTGTCTGCTACAGCTATTAACCCAGCAGCTTTACCGTCAACTGATACGATCATCGCAGTTTTGCCTTGCTGTTCAAACATCTCCATTTTGGCTTCTATTGAGTTTATGTCTACATTGTTGGTTTCCATGAGTTTACGGTTGCCAAGTAACACCGTAGCCCCATTATATTTGACTTCTACACCTTGTCCGGGTATGGCGTTGAAATCTTCGGAGTCATCCACTTTGAGGCCGCGTGTGTGGGCTAGGTCAACGATTGCTTGACCTAGCGGGTGCTCTGAATTCTTCTCTGCAACCGCAGCAAATTGCAAAATCTGTTCTTCATTAAGGGCACCCGTGGTTAGGATGTCGGTTACTTCGGGTTCACCCTTAGTCAAGGTGCCAGTTTTGTCGAATACCACTGCCTGAAGTTTATGCACTGTTTCGAGGGCTTCACCGCTTTTGATCAAGATACCGTTTTCTGCACCCTTCCCGACACCAACCATAATCGCCGTAGGCGTAGCAAGCCCCAAAGCGCAAGGACAAGCAACAATTAACACCGCTATGAATACGGTTAATGAGAAAATGTAGGTTGCCCCAAACAGGAAGTACCATGCCAAAGCGGACAATGTGGCAGTCAATATGATTGTTGGGACAAAGTATCCTGAGGCTATGTCAGCTAAACGCTGTACAGGTGCTTTGGAACTCAACGCATCCTCGACTAAGCGTATTATTTGCGCGAGTGCTGTGTCTTTGCCGACTTTTGTCGCCTGAAACTTGAATGTTCCAGTCTTGTTCATGGTGGCACCTATGACTTGGTCACCTTTCCGCTTCTCAACTGGGAGGGATTCACCTGTGATGACTTTCTCGTCTACACCCGAATACCCCTCTGTAAGTACGCCGTCCACTGGGATTTTCTCACCAGGGCGTACGACGATAATGTCGCCAACTTGGACTTCTTCCACAGGTAATTCAGTTTCGACGCCGTCGCGGAGCACTCGCGCCGTTTTAGCTTGGAGCCCCATTATTTTTCTAATTGCCTCTGAGGTTCGACCTTTGGCGATGGCATCGAGTAGTTTACCTGCCAAGATAAAGGTCATTATCATAACTGAGGTGTCGAAAAATACCATAGCATCGTGGAACACATGTG
>JAXDAO010000294.1:0-5399 GCA_034679745.1 Bathyarchaeia archaeon | reverse complement strand
ATTCTGACGGCGAAGACGCATACGTAATGACCAAAAGAATCACTTGATCCTATTTTATCTCGCCGTTAACGCGGCTGTGTCGACAAAAAAGAAAAATCAGGCCACCTGCGCGTCAAAGTCTTTATTGCCCCAACCATTTTCCTAGCTCCCAAAAAAAACCGCCTAAACAACGCATCCTAAATAATCTTTATTCTAAAGGCTACTTGCTGACTTTACTATGGAACGACAATACAATTATAAGTCAACAGGTAAACGCTAGTCAGGCGAAACATGATGACTAAGATGGCTACTTTAAAACCGAGAAAAAGGATTGCACTCATTGCACACGATAATAAGAAAGAGGATATGATAGAGTGGGCAAAATACAATCTGGGTACGCTTCAGCAACACATACTATTTGCCACAGGAACCACAGGCAGGCTTCTTGAGAAAGAACTTGGGTTGGACATTACGATTTTAGAGTCTGGGCCGTTAGGTGGAGACGTGCAAATTGGTGCTCGAATAGCCGATGGCGAGATAGACTGCCTCATCTTCTTTTGGGATCCTCTCGCACAGTTACCTCATGATCCAGATGTGAAAGCACTCTTGCGTGTAGCTGTAGTATGGAACATTCCAATAGCATGTAACCGTTCCTCAGCAGACTTTCTAATATCTTCAGGACTTATGGGTCGAGAATACCTTAGGAAACTTACTGACTACCAATGCTATCGAGACCGCCTCAACAAGTAACAATTTTTTTTAGGCAGGATTTAAGGCAATCACTGTCCCATTGAGACCTGCGAACTCGCATTTATAATCGCACATAAAAGTAGAACACAAATAAAATGATAAAAGCAAAAAATTAAGAAAAATTGGGTTAAGCTGCTTTTGGCTTGGCTTTGTCTGATATGCTGGTTGCTTCCGCGTTAGCTTTGCGGATTAGGTCTGCGATAGTTTCTTTTGTAGGTATAGCTGCGCCGACTGATAATGCAATTGCTTTCTGGTGTGCAGTTTGCAGTAGTGGCTTGATTGTTTCTTTTGTTGCGTATCCTATGCTTAGTGCCAATGCGAAGGCTTCTTGGTTGCTTGTTTCAACGCTTTGTTTTGTGGCTTTAATGTCGACTTTGAGTTGGTCGCCTGTAATCATCATGCCGTTGTCGAAGATTGCGCGCATTGAGATGCCTAATTCTACGGCTTTTATGCCGAGTTTTGAGAGGACACCTGCTAAGCGTTCGTTGATGGGTTCGCCTCTGCGGACTACTAGGGTGTCTTTGCTGATCCAGACACTGCCGTTTTCGATTTTTGTTGGTAAACCGACGGCGTTTAGTTGGCTTATGACTGGTCCTGGAGGTTGACCTGTGTTGCTGGCTGGGATGACTACGTCGTCTGCTGCTATGTCGCCTGATTTTGCGGTTGTTTTGACTTTGCCGCGCTCCAACATAAGTGCGAGTTTGAAGGGGTTTAAGTCGGTGAATAAGAAGACGTTTGAGCCTTCCAAGTATTCCTCAAGCTTTTTGAGTTCGGCTTGGTTCATCTCTTCGAGAGCAATTTTGATAAGTGTGTTTTTTAGAACTCTCAAGTAAACTTTGCCAGCCATGCTTTTCTTGAGTTCTTGCAGTTGTGAAGCGCGAACTTTCTTGAGGCTAGCAATACCGACTGATTTGTATTCTTTGAATATGTCTTTTATTGCTTCTACTTCGCTTGATTTTTCTTGTAACACTTGTTGGGACGGCATAATACTTCTTCTCTTTAAGCTTTAATTTTGACTGGTTCACCCATAGAGGTCTTGATAAAGGCGAACTTTATGTTTTTGAGGCCGCGTTTTAGTTTTCCCTCTAACACACGTAGAACTGCCATGATGTTGTCGACTAATTCTTCATCCTTCATCTGTTGTGAGCCTACAGGAACTTGAATAATGGGTTGAGCACGCATTCTAACGACTACGGTTTGGCGGTGCTTTACTATCAAAGCAGTCAGGTCTGCGTTTGGGGGTACCGGAATGGGCATTTTTCCTCTTGGACCTAAAACTGGACCGAGAATTCTACCTACTAGGGGCATCAAAGGTACTTCGCAGATGAAAACATCATAGTCGTTTGCTAATTTACGTAGCTCCTTCTTTTTGCCGTTTAGAGAATCTAAATCTGCGCGTTCAATTACGCGGTCAGCTTGAGAAGCTTTCGCTTTAACTATGAAGTCTCCGCTAGAAGCAACTACACAAATCTTGTTTGGTTTGCCTGTAGCATGTGGAAGTTCTACAATCTCTTGGATTTTGCCTTCTGGCGCCTTCATATCGATCTCGACGATGTCGAGAATCAAGTCTACAGTCTGGTTGAACTTTTTATCGCCAGACTTCGCCTTTGCCTGTTTAATTGCTTCTGCAATGGTTTTGTTGTCTAGGGGCATTTTTAAGCCTCGTGCCAATAGGGGATAAGAAACCCATTATAAAAATATTCGCTTAACATTAGGAGCTACCAAATAGGTTTTCATAGGCGCCAGCATCAATCTCTTTCTGGACTTCTCGCGGGTCTTTACCTTCAACAGTAACACCTAAACTTACGCATGTGCCAAGTAATTCTTTAGTTGCATCCTTGACATTGCTTGCTAAGAGTTGAGGTCCCTTAATTTTGGCTATCTTCACCATTTGCTCCATGGATAAGTCGCCAACTTTAACACTGTTGGGAGTACCGGAACCTTTCTCAATCTTTAATTCAGCAACGATTAGTGCGGATGATGTTGGGGTGCCGACGGTAACGTCGAAGGTTTTGTCTTCAGGGTCAACACTGATTTTAACTGGAACTTTCATTCCAGCGTATTCTTTGGTGATTTCGTTGATTTTGTTGACAATAGCAACAATGTTGACGCCTAGGGGGCCAAGAGCTGGACCTAATGGTGGGCCTGCGTTTGCTTGTCCGCCACTGACGATTAATTCTACAACTTTCTTATCTACCATATGTTTTCACTTTATTCTTTAGCTTTCTCTACTAGTTTTACATAATCTGAATGTACTGTGATAGGCAAAGTGAAGGTTGCTTCGAGCAACTCCAAGGTGACTTCGCCTTTGGACTTGTCGAGCCGTGTAATTTTAGCTCGCATGCCTTTGAATGGGCCGCCAGTGATTTCTACAACGTCATCTTCACCGAGGTCCTCCATTACCGGTTTGCGGATAATGTAGCGTTCTATTTCTTTAAAGCTAATTAGTCCGGGAATTCTGGAACGGACATGTCTTACTCCAGATATAGCTTCCTCTACTAAGTGGGGACCATCTGCTTCGATGAATACATAGCCTTTTAGTGTGTCTGGTACAAGAAGAGCTTTAATGGGTATATGGGTCATTTCTACTTTTGAGGCAATCAACCGTGCCACATTGCGTTCTTGACCTGTAGTGGTTTTTACGGCGAAAATCTTTACTTGAGACAGCTCTTCTTCCTTTTTATCCATTACCATGTCCTTCTATGTGGTTGTTGCTCCACCTATTGCGAAAGAAATAGCCTTGATTACGAAGCCAATTAAGCCGATAACACCGATTCCCAAGAGGCTAATCTTGACTGAGAGCCATAGCTCTTCGCGCCCGGGTTTTGAGGCTAGCTTTAGGGTCCTTCCTGCCTGTTGTAACCAAGATTTTATTCCCATATTTACCGCACACTCAAGATTTCATCAGCAATAATAAACGTTACTGTAAGTTTTAGGTTTAAAAACTACTGTCATCAGCCTTTTAAACGTTCCCAAAATAGGGAGATATGTCTTGTGTCAAACTTTACGGTAAGGTAACCCTATGGATTCTAGGGCGGAAATGAGGTTTGATTTGTCTTCGCTTTTGATTCCTTTCCAATCAAGAACTGCTAATTGCACCTTTTCTAGGGTTTTTTCGACACATTGCTGCAGCATATCAGCATCTATTGCAGGGAGGGCATATTTAGGGATCATGTGACCAAAAGTCGCTGCCCCCATCAAAGACATCAGTGTAAAGTCTTGATTGTAGTGGGTTCCTCCGATACCCAGCACCGCTGAGTTGCCTGCCTCATTAAAGGTAGCTATCGCCGTCATGGCACTGTGCGCAACTGCTTCTGCGGCTTTAAAATCACCCCATTGGTCGGGAGAACTGCCTAATTCAACAAACATTGCAGGGACATCTAAGCTTGGTCCATGGTGAGTGCACTCGTATGAGATTTCGTAGTTAAGACGCAGTTGTTCCCTGTAATGAAAAAGCGCCTTTAGGGTGGTTTGCATAGCAACCGCAGGTGCCACGGAGAGCGTTTTAGGTAAGCCACCTAGTTCAGCTTCTGCAAAGTTTCCAGGGGTGTGAACTGAGAGGGTTGGTTTGGCGCTTTGGCTACTATGCCTTGAAATGAAGACTATCAGTTTTGCATCTGGAAACTTTGCAGGTAAGTCTTGGGCTTTGACGGATTCATCATTTAGAGTAATCAAAGTTACTTTTTTCTCGTTTACGTCAGCGTTAAACGTTGAGTTTCCATCGAATTGTCCTGTGCCTTCTTTGAAGATGTAGTTTTTCAGGATTTGGTCTTTGATGTTTAGACTTGCAATATCTTTGTTTGATGCTACCAGCAGAATCATGCTGTATCACGCCTATTTGGTAAGGGCTTCTACGGAAAAGGTTTTTGCACAAAAGCTTATTATTTCATGGTTGGTTCAGCGTATTTGAAGGCAAAGAAAGATGCATCTAATCAACTTCAAAGAACTCTCTAGCCAAGAACTAATCAAACTTGTCGATTTAGGCTTAGAAGTTAAAGCTAATTCAAAAAAATACCTCAAAACCTTCCAGGGAAAGTCAGCGGCGCTAATTTTCCAGAAAACCTCAACGCGCACAAGAGTCTCCTTTGAAGTAGCTATGACTCAACTAGGTGGACACGCCTTGTTCATCGACTGGCGAAGCACCAACTTTGCGCTGGCCGACTTAGGCGATGAAATCCAGTATCTATCACGTAATGTCGATTGCATCATGGCAAGAGTGTTGTACAATTCTGACCTGCTCAAAATGGCAGCTGCATCCCGCGTTCCAATTATCAACGGTTGTGATGAAAAGTATCACCCCAGCCAAGCATTAGCCGATTTAATCACTATCAAAGAAAAAAATGGAAACCTCAAAGGCGCTAAGCTAGTTTACATTGGCGTGCACAACAATGTCACCAACTCGCTAATCGAGGGTTGCACCAAAACAGGCGTCGAATTGACTACGGTGACACCGATCTTTAACGAAGCATCAAGAGATCAGGGACTGCTTTCAGCGGCAAAGAAAACTGGGCTTTGGAAATCAACCTTGGATGTAAAAGAAGCTGTCGCTGATGCGGATTTCGTTTACACTGACACATGGATTGACATGGAGTTCTTTACTGATCCAAAATTCGCGGTTGAAAAGGAGAAGCGAATCAAACTTATGGCGCCCTATCAAATCAACGCAGAGT
>JAXDAO010000293.1:0-2502 GCA_034679745.1 Bathyarchaeia archaeon | reverse complement strand
GAAACAGCAATAATAGTTGAAGATGCACCAGCAGCTACTCCACAACCAACTGAAGATCCTGCATCGTTAGCTGATCAATACATTCTACCGGGCATTATTGGCATAATCGTCGCAATCGCGGTTGGCTTTGCTGTCACTATACTTGTGTTAAAGAAAAAGCCATAAAGTGAAAACCTATGGGGATTATCTTCCCTCCCTTTTTTAGTTTCTTTGAAAAATATCGATTAGTTCTTTGGCTTCTGGTTTTATGTTATGTCCAGCCAAAACGTATCATCCTTTAGCGGTAGTTTTACTAAAAATCTTAAATTCATTTCTTAACCAATAGCTTGTATGAAAATTAACCGGTCTTTGGGTGTTAATGGTTGGCTAACCTTTTTGATAATTTAAATTTTCAACAGCAAGAGGCAGTTAAAGAAATTGAAAAGCCTCTGCTTATAATTGCTGGTGCTGGTTCAGGTAAGACTCTGACTGTTGCAAGCAAGATTGCTTATCTTATTGAGCAGGGCGTAAAAGCAGAAAATATTCTGGCGTTGGCGTTTAATGAGAAGGCTGCTGAGGAGCTAAAAGAAAGAGTCCTGGGTATTGTTGTGGGTGCTGAGGATTTGTGTATTTCTACTTTTCACTCTTTTTGTAACCAGTTTATCCATGATAATATTCTATACACTAAGCTTAACGCGAATTTTAGAGTAATCACACAGACTGCTCAGCTGGTTTACTTGACTAAGAACATTAACAGTTTCGGCATCGAGCACTTGGAGTTTAATCATGAACCTTATACTTTGGCGGATGAAATGGCAAAGTTTATTTCAAGATGCAAAGACGAATTCATTTCACCCGCTGACATCGCAGAGTACATTGTTAAACGCGAAAAAGAATCTCTTGATGAGGAAGCCAAAGAGGACCTAAACTGCCTAAAAGACATACACAAAATCTATCGGGCCTATGAGGAGTACAAACTCGAAAACAACTTGATTGACTTCGGAGACATGCTATGCACGGTTTTCAATGTGCTGAAGAGTAAGCTGTTGATTTTGAAGCGGTATCAAGAGAAATTTCAATACGTTATCGTGGATGAATTCCAGGACACGAACTATATTCAACTGCAAATAGTGCAGCAGATAGCGGCAAGGCATGGGCATATCACGGTGGTTGGGGATGACGACCAAAGCATCTACCGCTTCAGAGGCGCGTACCTGACAAACATTGCGGAATTCAAAAAAATATTCCCAAACAACACACAAATCGCACTAGAACACAATTACCGGAGCACCAAAAAAATCGTAGAGGTCGCAAACAAACTAATAGAGAAGAGCCCTGAGCGAACCGTGAAGAAGCTTTTCACAAAAAACAAAGACGGAGAAAACATCACAGTCACCGAGACGCCGACGGAGACTTCGCAAGCAAACTATATCCTAGAAACAGTAAAAGCGCTTCTAATCAAGTATCCGCCGCAGGATATAGCGATTCTTTGCAGGCGCAAAGCAACCGCCGAACCGATAATTAAAGCGTTCAGAAAGCAGGGTGTCAGATTCAACTTTGTAGGAGAAGCAGGATTTTTCCAAGAACCCATAGTAAAAGACATCACCGCATACTTGCACGTGATCAGCAACCCGCTGGAGTGTAACGCTGAAATCGTGCGGATACTTAACCGCCCCAATTATGGCATTAAGCAGGTTGAGATATGCAAATTCAACTGCTACGCGAGCGAGAAAGACATTTCGCTATACGAGGCGTTTGATCAGTTGAGCAAGATTGACGTGGACAAATTCAAGTTTATCGAGGTCAAAAAAACACTCTCAGACATAATAAATTCAAAGAAGCGGCATGGAACGCTTGATCTTATTCACAGTTTGCTGTTTGAGAGGGAATTCTACAAATACGAAATCGCGCTGGAAAATAACCGAAATATTCAGCTGATTAACCAGTTCTACACGTTCGCGGAGGAATTCGACAGGATTTACCCAGACAACGACATCGAAGACTTCACTGAGTATCTCTCATTTGCCTCCAATTTTGAGATTGAAGAACAAAACCTAGAAGAGCAATCCGTTGTTGTTTCAACGATTCACGGCGTCAAAGGCATGCAATACCCCGTAGTCATCATACCTGACTTGGTGGATAACAAGCTGCCGACAAGGTTCCAAAAAGACAAATTCGCAATTCCAAAAGAACTCCTCAAGGGCATACAATCACAATTTGACGAAAAAGAACTGCACACACAAGAAGAACGGCGGCTATTCTACGTCGCCATAACAAGAGCCAAGGAGAAGCTGATTTTAACATACGCGAAGCGGTACGGCGAAAACAAAACAGACTCAAAAACCTCAAAGTTCCTAAAAGAAATCGAGTACCAACAAAACCAAAACATAACATTCCAACAAGCCGACAGCGTGGATCGTTCTCCGGAGTCTACGACCAGGGAGGATCAGGTACAGGCTCACCTTATGAAGCAAATACTATCGGACCTAAACACAGCAAAATACAGCGAAGCCATAGAAAACG
>JAXDAO010000292.1:0-3388 GCA_034679745.1 Bathyarchaeia archaeon | reverse complement strand
GCCTTGAATAAGGAAGATATGGAATAATTGCACTAACTTTTGCTGCAACTGGTTTTACCGCGCTTAAAATCTGTAGAAACTGTAAAAAGCGCGAATCTTGGTCTGGATAACACCTGTGTAGGATTGTAACATGTTTTCCTTTTAAATTTTCAATCTTGGGAATGTAAATGTAATTCTCGCAGTCATGGAATTTTTTTATTTCAATATTTGGTTCTGCGAGATCGGAACAATTCGGACCAACTAGTAGAAACTTTTCCATACCCCTAATTTGCTAAAAAAGTATAAAAGCCTACCTTATCTGATTGGCAAAGAGAATGGTTCATAGGCTTTAGATTTGCAAACGATGGAAGCACTTTCCCATGAATCTGTTTAATGTCAAAAAACCTGTACTTTTTAGCTAAATTTGTACTAAAAGCTGATAAACCCCCTCTGTTACTACTTGCGTTATTCAACGTTAGAAGGGACCAAGAATAGGTTGCGGTATCTTTGGCGCAATAAGTTATGAAAACCAGCCCATCTTTCCATACGTTTACTGGGGTCTTAGGGCACAGAACCATCGGGGACACCAATCACATGGTTTCCTAACATATGACAAAGAAGAATTTCACACATACAAGAATTTGGATCTGGTTCCGAAGGTTAAAGGCAACGCAATAAACGAATGGTTTAAGCGTTTACCAGGTTCGATCGGCATAGGCAACGTCCGTTACACAACTTCAGGCAAATGCGATGAAGCATCCATCGTAGAGGGAACTCAACCAGCCGCAGCAGCATCCGACGGCATAAAAGTCTCAATATCATACAACGGTAACATCGTAAATGCACTGTCGCTTAAAAAAGAAATGATTGAGAGATTCTCAGACTTCTTTTATAACTGTGACTCAGACGTTGTCTGCCACAAAATGCTTCAGGGATTAATCGATAATAAGGGTGACATTGCAGCTGCCGCCCGTTTCGTCATGGAAAACTTGGACGGAGCATATAGTGTTCTGGGCGTAACCGGAGACGGACAATTCTTCGCCTTCAAAGATCCACACGGAATAAAACCCCTATGCGCCGGACATGATCCTGAACATAAAACCTTTGCTTTTTCATCTGAAACCGTCAGTTTAGACATGAACAGTTTTGTACGTGATTTTGAATTAAACCCCGGCGAACTCGTTATCTCTACCAATGACGGCTTCAAACGAATCCAAATCATCCAGAACCCCCAGCATGCCTTCTGCGCTTTCGAATATGCTTACTTCGCAAGGCCAGACTCAATTTTTAACGGCAAATACGTCTATGAAATCAGAGAAGAATTCGGCCGCAATATCGTAAAGGAATTCCCAGAGATCGTCAAAGACGCCGACATAATTATGTCAGTCCCTGAAACAGGCGATGACCCAGCAATGGGTGTACATGAAGCCTCAGGTCTTAGATGGGAACGAGCATCAAGACGGCACCGCTACGTCACCGAACGCGCCTTTATTCTACTCAACCAAGAACGGTACTCGACAATTGATAAGAAAATTAACATCTTAGGCTCCAAAGTAGCAGGAAAAAGAGTCATTATAACCGAAGACAGCATCGTCCGCGGAGACACAACTAAAGTCATAATCGAGAAACTGCGCGCCGCAGGCGCTAAAAAAGTCTACGTCTTTGTAACTTTCCCCCGTATAATCGGACCCTGTTTCTATGGCATAGACATGTCCAGCTATGGTCAACTCATCGGCTCACGACACAACACAGAAGAAATAGCCAAAATCATCGGCGCCGACAGAGTATGCTACCAATCAATAGAAGCTTTAATCAATACAACCCACCAAACCGAAGACCAATTCTGTTTGGCCTGCGTTACCGGCAAATACCCTACACCGTGTGCACAGAAAATGGCTGATTCCATGAAGAAACGCTTCCAAGAAGGGTATGAAGAAAAAGGCAGAATCTACGAGAACGAAGAGACCTAGGCGTAACTGCTATTAAGCGTTCCATTCACAATAGTGCAGTAACGGTGTACTCTTGATGGAGAAGATAGGCGTCCTACTGATTTCTTATGGTGCACGAGAAGTCGCAATGGCTGATGCTCTTCTGAGAAGCAAAAATTATCAAGTCGAATTATATGTTGCCGACAAACAATACAACCCCTTCAACGCCAAACACGCAACAAAACACGCAGTTATTCCAAGTCTTGATGTAGCTGAAATCTGCAAATTCGCAGAGGTCAACAAAGACAATCTTGACTTCGTTTTAGTCGGTTCCGAGAACCCCATAATCAAAGGTATCCGTGACTTAATCGAATCAAAAGTCGGAATTCCAGTAATATGCCCAAAAAAAGCCTATGCCATAGAAGAAAGCAAAGTCGCGCAGCGAGTATTATTCGAACAGATCGCACCTGAAGCAAACCCACGCTTTAAAGTATTCAATCCAACTGATTATAAATCCCAAACCGAAATAAAAACGGCTGTTTACACGTGGCTTGACGAATTAGATAACCAAGCCGTAGTCAAACCCGACAAACCAGCCTTAGGAAAAGGTGTGGGCGTCTGGGGTGACCACTTTTCAACCCGTGAAGAACTTTTTGAACATTTCCTCTCAAACTTTACATATAGCTCTGTAATAATCGAGGAAAAAGTACCTGGAGAAGAATCAAGTTGTATGGGCTTCTGCGATGGCAAGCATTTCGTACCCCTCCCAGATACCCGTGACTACAAACGTGCCTTCGATGATGATAAGGGACCAAACACTGGTGGCATGGGTTCCTACAAAGACGCCGTTGATTTCTTGCCTTTTCTGACTGTGACCGATCGAAAAGCAGAACTTGAGCTAGCTGACAAGATTTTTAGAGGATGGCGAGCAAAAATCCCCGACGAAACCGCACTGCGCGGTGTTCCACTCTACCTTGCGTTCATGCATACGGGCAAAGGCATCAAAATCTTAGAAATCAACAGCCGCCCAGGCGACCCAGAAATAATCAATCTTCTCCCAATAATCAAGGATGACTTTGTCGATGTCTGCCTAAAAATGGTAAACGGCAACTTGAATAGTGTAGCAATGGAGAAGTCAGCGACGGTTCTAACTTATAAAGTTCCACCAGACTACGGCGGCTACGCTGCAGCACACCCAGAAGCAGTAGATAAATCCGCTATTAATGGACCAGTCGACTTATCAAAAGCCGAGGCACTGACCAAAAAATACGGCAGCAAAATCCGAATATACCCTGGGTCAATGGAGCTGAGAGCCGGCAAAATCTACGCCCTAAAATCAAGAGCCATTGGCATACTCGGTATCGGCGAAACCATCGAGGAGGCACGTCAAATCAGTCAAGAAGGCGCTAAAGCCATAACAGGCGGCGCTCTTTGGAACCGAACAGACGTGGCCTCTAAGCAACATATCAACAAAAGTATCA
>JAXDAO010000291.1:0-3252 GCA_034679745.1 Bathyarchaeia archaeon | reverse complement strand
GCGGCTTTTGTACTGCCCGAGAGCTATGGATGGGGCATGCGAAGTTGTAACGATAAAATATGGTACTGGGGTCCAGACGAGTTGACCATACAAATCTGGAACACGTCTCGTCGGCTCCTCTCAGAATATGGTCTACATTTAGACATAGTTTACGATGATCCAGATTACCCAATTCAGGGTAACTATTCACGTGTCTACTATTGGAACCAAACGCTCTAACCCACCTTACGCTTCAAAGTGCAAATAGCATCTAGGAGCTGGATAACGATAAGTCAAAGGTATAGGGTTTTGAGGATCGGATTCTTGTTAATGAATATCCTCCGCAGCTAGTTGGAGGTTGGGGAACATATGCTTAATACATGATACGCAAGTTTGTGGATTCAGGCAAGATGTCTCAATGTATTTTAACTCGCGTGACGTTGCTGAGCAGACATTAAAAATCTACGAATCACTGAAAACTTGATTATATTGCAAGCATTTCAGCCACGTCAAGCAAACGCAAATCCAACTGTTTATGCCCCCTTGCCGATTCTTCAAGTGGAAGGCTGTCAATCTTACCTTTTTGTAACACAACCGCCCTGTTACCTTTATCTGCACATATTAAATCAACAGCTTTATCAGCGAATAGACTTGCCAGCAATCTGCTCCGTGCCGTTGGGCTTCCGCCTCTCTGTGAATAACCTACAATTGATAGTCTAACCTCGGATTCAGTTTGTTTTTGGATTTCCTGAGTGAGTTTACTTGAATTACCGAAGCCTTCTGCGGCTACTATTACACCTGCACGTTTGCCTTTTTCTGAATTCTTCTCCATTATTCTAACTACGTCGCGTGTTTCAACAGGCTTTTCCGGGATCAAGATGACTTCGGCCCCAACACATATCCCTATTTCAAGGGCTAAGAAACCTCTTTTGCGACCCATAACTTCAACGATGAATATGCGTTCATGAGAAATCGCCGTATCGCGAATTTTGTCGATTGCGCCTATAGCTGTGTTTACGGCTGTATCAAACCCGATTGTTTCATCTGTTCCAAAAACATCGTTATCTATAGTAGCTGGAATCCCAACTGCCGAAACACCGCTCTTTTTGCTTAGTTCGAGTGCGCCTCGAAAAGAACCATCACCGCCGATGACCACAAGTGCGTCAACGTTATTCTCGCGCAGGTTTTCTGCTGCGATTTCTATACTTTTTGCTTCTTCAAAAGCGGGGCAACGTAACGTATGGAGTATGGTTCCACCCAATTGTATTATGCCACCCACACTACGAGGGCTTAGTGGCCTAAAGCAATTAGTTAATATCCCATCCCATCCCCGTTCAAAACCGATAATCTTAAGACCTTTTGAGCAACCGACGCGGGTTACTGCTCGTATGGCTGCATTCATTCCGGGTGCATCGCCTCCAGAAGTTACTATGCCTATGGTTTTTGTCAAGGTTATTCCTCTTTTCTGTTAATCTCACTCTTGATAAAAGATTAAAACGTTTAGTATGGCTTTTTCAGGCATTGGGATTCCAAAACACATAAATTGTCTTTGTTTGTCTTTATGGACTCTGTATCGGGAGGTAGCTCAGCCTGGCAGAGCTCTCGAGTGTGCTAACTGGTTTAGCATATGGAGAAGCTGTAGAGGTCTACCCATGGTGGGCTTCATTCTAGCCTGTCTAGGCCACAGATACCGAGCTGTCGCAGGTTCAAATCCTGCTCTCCCGACCATTTTTGATTTATGAATGCATTAAAACCACTTCGCCAGGTGCATACCAGATTGCACGATAAAAACCGAAAACTCGCCATCCAAACAGACGCCAAAGCCCCAAAAAACCCACGCGCCCAAACCCCACTTTGATAAAAGTTGCCAAAGACGCTTTATTTCTATACTTCACAGTAGCAAAAACCGCCTTTGCACTCGCCCGGTTGAGATGTTTTGTCCCAGCCATCACCAGTTCTGTGGCAAATCCTTGTAATCGGTAAGCTGGGTGAACGGCGAGCCAAAGCAGGCATCCGTATTTGCTGGGTCCAATATGTAAATCAATCAGCTTGGAGAAACCAACAACCTGATCCTTTGCCTCGCTTACCAACGTGTTTTCTCCTTCCGAGTTTATGCTGTGGATGGCGAAGAAACGGAAAAACCTTGGAAAAGACAAGTCAATTATTTCTTTGAGCCTGGGTTGATCGTTTATTATAGCTTGCCTGATTGTCAATGGTTCGTTCAATTCAAACGCCTGCATAAACATCTATTTCTAGAGCTTTAATAGTTAATATTAAAAAGCGGAAGAGGGTGAGGCTGGAGTGTTTGGCGGTGATATTGGTTCTTGTCGTTTTTTGCGGGTAAAAATTAGGCTCGTTGACTTCACAATCTGGGGAACTCCGATAAGGTCCTCGATTATAAGTAAACCGCGGGCAAGCAATGCGAAGGCAGCGATTGCAGGAACAAGTTCAGGGTGTGCAGGTACATTGAGCAGTAATCCAAAGATCCCGATTATTCCGAACTCTTGGACACCTGCTCCAGCTGGTGTTATAGGAACAAACGCTAAAGCGGTTACTAATGGGTGAATTAAGAAGTAGGCTATCCACGGTGCATCAAGTCCTAAAGCTAAACCTAAAAAGTACCATTCGAAACCCTTGAGGAGCCAGCATACAAATGTTAATGCAGTTATTTCGGGAATGGCTCGACGGGTGCTGTGTGCGCTTTCTTTGTATTCCTCTAGTTTCCCCATTAAGCCACCTGTAAATCTCTTTAGGTACCTTGAATTTGCGATGCGATCAAACAGTGTTATTGCCCGTTTTGACCATGTGAATGCTGCCAGCACGATTGCGCCTACAAGCATCAATGCTATGCCTAAAGCAGCAACAATTATGCCAATGTTTACCCCCGCAATGGTTTGGGGAAATAGTTCATTCCATGTTTGCATTGGTACGTTTTGGACTAAGTAAATTACTGCCCCTACTCCACCGAGAACTTTGATCAAAAATTCTATTGTTTGTATGCCTAAAATGCTTGAGAGTCCTTTTGATGCTGGCACGTTTTGGTCTCGTAAATATACGGGCGTTAAGATGTAGCCTGAGCGTCCAGGAGTGACATCGCTTGTAAGCATACCCGCATACTGGGCTAAGAGTGTTTTTCCGAAGGTTGTTTTAACTCCATCCTTGGCTAAGACACGTCTTAGACGTATTGTAAAAAATACATTGATTCCAAAATACATCAAGAATGCAAGTAACAAATATTCTGCTTTAATGGTTAACAATGCATCGTAAAGTGAG
>JAXDAO010000290.1:0-7008 GCA_034679745.1 Bathyarchaeia archaeon | reverse complement strand
TATTGATTCACGCTGTCAGGAAGCCTATGGATCTAATTTTGGTCATAAGCCCTTGGGAGACATAAGCAAGATTCAGGCAAGCGATGTACCAGACCATGAGATACTACTAGCGGGCTTCCCATGCCAGCCTTTCAGTATCATCGGTGGAAGAAAAGGGTTTGAAGACGCTAGAGGAACTCTTTTCTTTGAAATCGCAAGGATCGTTAAGGAGAAACGCCCCAAAGCATTGGTTCTAGAAAATGTGAAGATGCTTGCAAAGCATGACGGGGGGCGCACCCTTAAACGAATCTATGAAGTTCTCAAAGAGCTTGATTACAATGTGGATCACAGAATTTTGAATGCCCTTGACTTCGGTTTACCCCAGAAGAGGGAACGAGTATTCATTGTGGCGTTTAAGGAAGCGACTAGCTTTGAATGGCCTGAATTTAAGGGAAGGCATAAAAAATTATCAGACATTCTTGAAGACGAAGTAGACCCCAAGCACCACGCTTCTGCCTACATAAGAAAGAAGAGATCCGAGTACGGTTCACCAACAGAGGAACCCACAATTTGGCATGAGAATAAGTCTGGTAATGTCTCAATCTTACCCTATTCTTGTGCCCTCCGTGCTGGTGGTTCATACAACTACCTTTTGGTGAACGGTCAAAGAAGATTGACTCCAAGAGAAATGTTCAGATTACAAGGCTTCCCAGAGTCGTTTAAGATAGTTTGCAATGATTCACAAAGTCGCAAGCAAGCAGGAAACTCTCTCCCTGTTCCCGTTGCTAAAGCAGTAATTAAACAAGTGCTACATGCCCTAGAAAAGTGACCATCCTATGAACGAATCACCTAAACTTCGATCAGTTGAAAAGTATAAGCCACCCTATAAACTTAATGATTTTCCCACATCGTTTGGCGAAAGTCTAGGCAAAGAACTTATCTATCTATTATCAACTAGAGGGCAACCCCGCCTAGAGGGGTCAGATTGGGAAGAAATCTTCGCTAAGTTGATTGGTGCTGAATGGAAGCCCTCTAATGTTGGGCTGGACGATGTTGTTCTACAGCAAACCGCATGGGGCGCAAAGACAGTTAAAAACGCCAAACCACTAACAACAAAGAAAGTTCGTCTAATTTCGGGAAGAAATAGCCCAGTTTTTTCATTTGGCGATAAGGTTGTTACAAAGCGAGAACCCAAAGAACTTGGTGACAAAATACTCACTATCTGGAATGAACGGGTTTCGGCTGTAAGGGCTAAGTTCCAAACACTTAGAACAGTAGTTCTAATAAAATCGGATGATCTTTTAGAGGTAGCTGCATTTGAATTTGAGACCGTCCGCTACGATCTTGAAAAATTCTGGTGGCAATGGAACGAGAAGAATAATCTTGAAGGATATGATGCAACCACAAAAGAGCACCGTTTCACTTGGCAACCACACGGCTCTCAATTTACCATAGTTGAAGATGTGCCAGCAGGTAGACTTGGGGTTAAGATACGGAAACCGCCAATCATAGATAAGACAAGCGTACTTTCCTCAATTTCTTTTGATCCAAGTTGGATTGAAGTGATACATTGCGAATAGCAGTATCCCTAACAACCTGTGCAAGTTTCTCATTCTCCCTTTTCATTTGCTCAACAAGAATCATCTTTAGGGAGAGCATAAAATAATTAGCCCTTGTAACAAGGGGATCTGCCAAGTATCGCTTTGCTAACACTGAAAGAGCGTGATCTAGTAAAGTATCACTAGCCGCAGAAACAACTTTGGAGTCTGACCAATCAGAATCTCTTACGATAATCTCCAAGGATAATCTATCGGTAAGCGTTTCTTTATGCTTGCGATCTTGCCCCACTATTAGTGAAGCTATTTCATACAAGTCAATTTTGCCCTTCTCAAAAAGCTCAACAGTATTACTTATGCTTGTTTCAAGCGAATCTTGCTTTTGTGCTTTAGCCTTCTCAATTTCTAATACATCTTCCATTTGTGTACCTCTAAAAGCAGTTTATATATTACTGGATTGTACACAATTTCACTACACAATTAGCATTTAGATACACGAGACTCCCCCTTAATTTGCGCAAATTCGAGGTTTCATATTGCTATGAGGTATGGAATTCTTCACACCTAAGGGGGCGTATTGCGACAATGACACATTTTGTCATTCATATAAGTTTATTATTATATCATGAATAACGCAGTAATCTACACCCGTTTTTCCTGTAATCGTCAAGAGACAGGCGCAAGCATTGAAACCCAGTTAGAAAAGTGCTTGCTGCAAGCACAGCTTACAGACGCTGTAGTTGTGGAAACCATCATGGACAGGGGGCAATCTGCAAAGAATCTTGACCGTGAAGGAATCCAAACCCTTATCAACCTAGTCAAGACAAAGCAAGTCAATCAGGTTATAATCTACCGTCTGGATCGCCTAAGCCGCAATGTATCCGACCTGAATACTCTGATTCAGTTGTTTACTAAGTTCGGGGTCGCCTTGGTTTCCGTTTCCGATGTACTTAACACGGAAACACCTAGCGGAAGAATGGTTATCAATGTCATTTGCTCTATTTCTCAATGTGAGCGTGAGACGCTGATGAGTAGAGTTTCCGATAGTTTGCAATATCGGAAGAGGAACAATATCCGCTATTCAAGGATTATCCCTTATGGCAAATCACTTGAAGGAAACACCCTCATAGATAACAATCAAGAGCAATCTGTTATTGAGGTAATGAAAAACCTCCATGCAAAAGGCGAGTCTCTTAGATCCATAGCAAAGCAACTTACATCCTCAAACTTCCCAACCCGAATGGGTGGCGACTGGTCGCCTCTTTCTGTCCGAAAGATCCTAATAGACCAAAATTCCTATAAGATGGCTGGCTAAGTGTTTACTATGTAACCATAATAAACACCTAAGGGGAAATTTGAGTTTTTATAAACTAATTGTGTATACAATTTCACTACACACAAGGAGTTTAGTAAATGAAAACAATCCCCTACAGTTTCCGCTTGCCTTTCGATTTGAAGCACTACCTTTCTATGTATGCTACCCACCTTGGGCTAAGAGAGAGTGAGGCATTGCGTCACATCATACTAACCCATTTAGAAGAAAAATACTGGAAGGAAGCCAAGATAGATGAAGATGGTCACGAAATCTTGCCTTTCTGATTCCAATGTTATCTTTATTTCTTAAAGTCACTACTGATTTGTCAAATCTATAGGTAAGATCTCGTGCTTACCATTGGTTTTGACTATTTGAGGCTGTTTTAATGAGAAAGAAGCGCAACAACTATTTACAATTCTCTTTGATACTACCACAAAGAGCGATTGACCTTATTGAAGCGAACTTTCAAAAGGGACAAGGCGTAAAGAAAGACTACCTGCTCATTTGTGCATATATTTTATACCGCCATTCAATAGGCGGACTAAAGGCGCAAGTGAGCAGTAGATACTTAAAGAACATGCTAAGTTCAAAATACTCAACAATTCTCAAATGGCTAAAAAGCAATAACCTAGCAACCACAGACAACCACTATATCAAGGCTACAGAAGGTAAAGCAAAGTGCAAATCCTATGCGCTAGATGTAGACTACCATGATCTTGGTTCGGTTGTTGTTCAGTTTCCGAAACCAATTATAGGGAAAACTAATACGACATCTGTATCTTCAGTATGTCCAGAGGATGAAGAGCCAACAAGAATAGCGTTCCAAAACCTTTGTAAATTCAAAATTGATGCCCAAAAAGCACTAAAGTACCTAGGCAACCGACAAAAGGGTCTTGTACCAAAAAAGGAACCACTTGAGGCAACTCCCTTGCTTAGTGCTGTTACGGGAATTACAAACATGATAAACGGCTATCACTATGCCAAATCATGCCAATATGGGAGAATTCACACCCAGTTTACCAGACTGGATAAGATTATAAAGGAGACTTGTGTTCACCACATCGAAGACAAGCCTTTGGTTCACATTGATATACGAAACGCACAACCAGCAATCCTAGGAGCAGTCCTTTGGAAAAGAATGGATTCTACAAATCCAAAAATTCTTAAAGAACTAACTCTGTATGACAAATTTTGTAGTTCGGATCTATACCACGGACTAAATCTTCTCAATTTTAAGATCCAACACCCCAACGCATACGATAATGAAGAAAATCAGCAGGTCTTTGAAGAAAAGTTTAAGAAAGAACTCAAAGAGAAAGACAGAAGATCAAAGTATAAGGCTGAATTCATTAAAATGCTTTACGATAGGCGCACAACAGGTCTAAAAAGAGGTGAAAACGAGAAGATTTACTTGTTATTCCAGAAGGTTTTCCCAAATATATACGAAGAAATCAAAAAGATTAAGGAAATCGACTACAAGGCATTGGCTAAAATGATGCAAATGTTTGAATCAAGAAGAATACTTCACCCACTAATCAAGTACCTAGATTCAAAAACAGTAGATTTTATATCAATCCATGACTCAGTCATAATACCTAATAATGAAAAAGATCATGTTTTAAAGGAGTTTGCCAGACTTCTAGAAGTGAATAAGATAAAAACCACATTAGAAACAACAAACATAGGATAAGCAATTTGGAAAATTCTTTCCAATTTATGATTCCACTTTTGTACCAAACTACAAGCCTGTGCAAATCCGCACTCTTTTTTGAGGTTCTTTCGCTTTACTGATCTCGATTTCTTCTGTGTAGTCAAGTATCCGCTGGTAATCATACTCTCCTTTCCAATCAAAATAGTGCTCTCTGATGAACTTGAAAAAAAGCTGAATGTCTTCAATTGGATACCTAGAGATCACCGCAACAGAAGCGTACACATCAAAAGACATGGCTATTTGGCTATGCCCTGCCCATGCCTTAGTCATATTAGGATCATTGGGATGGAAACGGGAATAGTAGGCTAGTGCGGTGGCTCTAAGGTCGTATGGTGTTAAGTGAGGGGTGCGCCCCAAAGCCTTCTTTACCTTATCCTTAAAAAATGTCTGTACCCACACAAAAGGCGTGTAAGTTGTGGTCGATCCTGCCAGCACAGGCAATATCACATCTACACAACGCTTAATAGTTGGGCAAACAATTTGAGAGCGTTCCCCTGATTTGGTCTTAGAAGCACCAGCAGGTAGGAAAATTGTTTCTATGCCATTCTCTATCCCTAATTGAAAAGAGGACAATTCCGACTCTCTAAAACCAGTTGAAAGCATCAACAGAATAGAAGCCTCAACAAAGTCTTGCTGTATTCTTGAAACTCTGTTTGCTTTATTCTGCTTCCAATCCCTTATAGCCGTCCAAATCTTGCATACTTCTTCAGGTTTGATTACCTGCCTATCCCGTTTCGTTACACGGGTATCGGGCGAAGTATCAAATTTAAAGTTCATGACATTGTTATGATAGTTATGATGCCGCATCACCTGACGCAGAAACTGTATATCTCTTTTGATCGTTCTATCACTTATAGGCTTCTTGCTAGGAACTGCTTCCCTACCTAGAAAAGAGACAAACCGCCTCCATGGGATGAATGAAGCCGTTAGAACGGTTTCAGTTATATCTTGAATGCTTCTAATGGAACCGATTGCAGGTGTACTCGTTAGCCTACCAGTATTCACCCTAATAGGAAGTTCTACAGGTTGAGACTTAAAAGCAATCCAACTAAAGCCATGTTCGCAAGCATGGAGCACCGATTGAATAACATTCCTTGCCTTTGATACTTGAACCCTATCTAACCCAGCAAAGAGCAAAGTACAGTTAGTTGCGCTTGCGGTCATTTCCCCTAAAGCAATCTTTTTTAGGGTTTCCCCTGCTAAATGCCTTTGGTGTTTATTCCAAGTATTAAAGTTTGGGAGTCTTTGAGCCATTTTAAGCGAATAGGCACTCAAGTATTCTGCTATCTGTACATCAAGTGAGCAGTATTCGTTGAAGCCCCTATACTGCTTTAAAAAGGGTTCTAAATAGTTCCCCAAGGCATGGGCATATTTTGCGAATGGGGATACATAGCTTTCCCTTATTGTTAGGTATAGCTTGGCTGACTTCGATTCCTTTAGCTGGTCATGGAAGGCTATCTCCTTGCCTAGAATGTCTTCCCTATCGGATTGACCTAGCCACATTCCATAGATATGCTGTAAACCCTCTACTAGCTTTCCTTTTAGCGATGGTTGGTTATTGATCGCTAAAACCAAGCTACGAGGTGTTATTTCTAGCCAATGAAGAGTACAGTACCAAAACCAGTTAAACCCAGTTTCATCTTGCGGTGGCACAAAAGAAAAGTCCACATCGGGCTTTAACTGGACTCTAATTCCATTCTGTTTGCTACATTTGCGCTTGTAAAGATGAAACATAAACTATCCTTTAGTGACGCAAGAGTGACGCAAAGACAGCCAACCCTTGTAAAACCTAGATAGAAATGTAATCTAATACGCCTCCATAGCTCAAATGGAAACACTAATTTTCTTTTGAACTCCCCATAATTTGCGTTTTTAGGCTAAAATCAATAGATTGAAATAAGAATAAAGTGACGCTAGGGTGACGCAAATGAAATGAACCTAGTCAAATTTGCGAAAAAAAGCCCCTAGTGTGACGCAATAGTGACGCAAATGAAAGGACAGCAAACCGCTGTCCTTTTGTTACATACGAATGCAAACAGTTGTTGCGTTCCATTTATGATTTTGGTTTCTAACCTTAGCGCATGGAAGACTACCTATCAGACCTTGACTATCAGCCGCAAAAACTTAACCAAAACCCTCTTGTAGTTGCATTCAGTTGTAAAGTGCTAGAGTTCATTGAAACCCCGACACCAACGGTCATAGTAGAAGACTCAAGAAAGCGCAAATGGATGATTCAGGACAGGCGAAAAGGATGTAGTGCAGAACCCGTTAAATAAGGCTATTTTTGCGTTGTTTCTATCTTGGTTAGTTTTAGCGTAAGTTTTGTATGCAGAAATCAATTAGGTTTATAGACTTGTTTTGTGGCGTTGGTGGCTTCCGCTTTGCTGCCCAAAAAGCATGTACCGATTTAAGGGTGAAATCCGAATTTGTTCTTAGTAGCGATATTG
>JAXDAO010000289.1:0-4681 GCA_034679745.1 Bathyarchaeia archaeon | reverse complement strand
AGTTACATCAATAAAGCCTCTTCCTGTGCGAATGTAGCTGCGGTTCTTGAGTTTACGAAGATGAACATTTAATGCTTGGCGGCTAACGCCTAACTGTCCTGATAGTTCGTCCTGTTTAACTCTGAGGGTGTAGGTGTTTGTGGATTTGCCTTTTTCATACAGCGTTTTTAGGAGTTGTATTGAACGTTTAGTTAATGGTTCCAATTTCTTCACTTTTGTTAATGTTTGATACGCTAAACCTTTACAATAGTGAGGTTGCTTATGAATTTGATGCTCCCTGCCTGAGAGATTGTTTCTAGCATCAGGGTATGGTGAGTTTGCATATTATGCAATAGGTCGTTTCATATATCTAGCTAGAACTCTGCAACAATACCACAATGTATTTATGCTGAAAAAAAGGTAAGAAAGCCACTAAAAAGTAAACTAGGAGTGAAGCGGACCGTGACGGAAACCACCCCCAGTGCAGTCTTAATCGGCAAGAAACCAATCATGAACTACGTCCTTGCTTGCATAACATTCTTCCATGGCGGCGCAAAAGATGTCAGCATAAAAGCACGCGGCAGATCAATCAGCAGAGCCATTGATGTCGCTGAAGTGGTTAGGCATAGATTCCTTCCTGACGTTAAAATCAAAAATATCAGCATTGGCACAGATCAGTTTCTTCCTATAGATCAAGAGGAAGGTACACAGGGCGGCACAAACGTAAGCACAATAGCAATCACGTTGACAAGATAATCACGCTTAAGCTAAACTCCTATTTGCAGGATAACCGACTCTCAATGAAAACAGAACTATGCAGTTTCTGCCTAAAAAGCGGCATACTATGCCAAAAGTGTTCAGCTAAAGTTAAGGCTGGCGAAATCAGTGATTTAGATCTGAAAGTCGCCCGTTTACTGCTCAATTTAGAAGAAAAGTATCCTTCCCTGCAAAACGTCTGCTTTTATAAGGCAGTGGACGTTGAAAAAACACTAGCCATCCTCGTTGGACATGGTGACGTCCCTAAACTTTTAGGTTACGGCGGTAAAATTGTCAAAACCATAGGCGATGAAACCAGCAAGAATGTTCGTGTGCTTGAGTATGGTGTTGATGACCGCAAATTTCTCGAGGACCTCTTTATACCTTATAGCATCCTGACTATCAACACGATTTGGCTTCCAGACGGAACCACTGAAACGCGAGTAATACTTAGAAGGAAACGCGGTGCACAACTACCAATGGACCTAAGGGCCTTGAAGGAAATCGCAAGTAAAGTACGTAAAATGTCTTTGCGTGTTGAAATTGCAGATTAAGGTTGGCAGGCAGTATGGACTTGGACTCTATCGGCGACTGGGTTAGGACTCATTATTCATCTCAAGTAAGTCCCGATTTAGACGGCAAAGAAGTTATTTTGTTTGGTTGGGTTCAAGAAGTACGCGATCTCGGTGGATTGCGCTTTATCATCCTACAAGACCGCGAAGGAACTGTCCAAATTACAATACCCAAAAAAAGGGTCCCCCCCGAAGTTTTGGCCAAATCCGATTTGTTGCAAAAACGTTTCAGCTTCGGCGTAAAGGGTACAGTTAAAAAAACTAACATGACTAAACGTGGCGTCGAAGTTGTTCCAACAGCCATCAAAGTCTTCAGTACTGCAACCGAACAGTTGCCCATCGACATCACTGGCAAAACCCCTGCCAACATCGAAGTACGCCTAGACGCACGTCCACTCGATCTCACATTAGAATCCAGTTTAGCCACATTCAAAATCCAGCATATTGCATTAGATGCACTCCGTGGTTTCCTCTTCCAGAAAGGGTTCATCGAAGCCCACAGCCCACGCATAATTGCCTCAGCAACGGAGGGCGGCGCTGAACTGTTCTGCATCGACTACTTTGGACAGAAAGCTTACCTTGCCCAGAGCCCACAGCTCTACAAGGAAGAATTGACGCTTAGTTTCGAAAAAGTCTTTGAAGTCGGACCCTTCTTTCGTGCAGAGGAATCCCACACCAGACGCCATTTAAGCGAGTTCACTTCAGTCGACATTGAATTGGCGTTTGCAAATGCCGACGACGTTATGACGCTGCTTGAACAAGTTATTCACCACACTTTTAGCGTAGTTAAAGAGAAGTGCCAAGCAGAACTCACAATTTTAGGTCACACCCTTGAAGTGCCCCAGCTGCCGTTCAAGCGGCTAACCTACACTCAGGTGCTAGAAGACCTCAAAGCTCAAGGTGTCGAGGTTCCCTGGGGCGAAGACATCTCAACTGACGCTTTCCGAGTATTGGGCAAAATCTACCCCCACTTCTATTTCATAACCGACTGGCCAACACACGCCAAAGCATTCTACATCAAACCACGCGACGACAACCCTCAGGTCAGTGAAGGTTTCGATTTGATGTATGGTTACATTGAATTGACCTCAGGCGGCACACGTATATGCGACAAAAACCAACTTATCCAGCGCCTTCAAGAAAAAGGGCTCAACCCGGATTCTTTCAAGATGCATCTACAATCCTTCGATTACGGTATGCCTCCGCATGCGGGTTGGGCGATTGGTTTAGAACGGTTGACGATGATTTTGACAGGTATAAAGAACATCCGGGAAGTCACCTTGTACCCACGAGATAGAGTCAGACTGACTCCCTGACCACAATTGACATCGTTTTGTTTGTCTCCAGACGGGGGCTTTCGCCAAAAACTATTATAGAAAAATGGATTTTCAACCCTAAATGAAGTGTGAGTCGTTTAGGATTAGAGAGTTTTAATTACCGTGTCCATGTTGAAGGTCGTGTTTGCACAACCATTCTTAATCAGCGGTATACCTTGACCACGGACATCCATGCTGGCTAAGAGGTGACCCATCATTTTCATCTCTTCTCCACAAGCCACACCGACAACGCCTTCGTAGTTGGTGCCCTTTAGAATTTTAGGGATGCAGGAACCCCCAGGAACAACGTAGACGTCATAGCCTTTGCTTTTGGCGTATCGATCAGTCTTGTTGACTACGCAGTCATCTGAGCAGTGAGCACAAGTATAAGATGGAACTTCTGCGTCAAAGAATGCTTTGCATCTGCCATCCATGTATTTGCGCGAACAGTGTGGAATGAAGAGCGCCCGCTTCTTGGTTTCTAAAAATCTTTTTCGCTCGGTAAGGTTGATTGCTTGCAAATCCAGAAGGTCCTTAAGCAAAACCACTGCATCTGAAATATTCAATCCAGTAGCTTCTTGAATCCGAAATTTAACAATTAAATCATTAGCTGTATTTAGGACAGTTTTATGCATGCCCGTATGATAACTTAGCGATGCAAGTTCCATGAAGAAGAAACGTGGCACCTTGGATAGATCGAATGTAAATTTATAGGGCATGAATTAGCATAAGCGATTCAAATACTTAAAAATAGCTGTCTTATTGTCTTGAATCAAGTGGGTTTTTCTTTCAGATTAGACCCTAATAGGTCTTTTATGGTTTTTAGATCGTTACGTAAACTTTTTACTTCACTCTCTAGGAGGTTGGCCTTTGTTTCAACATCTCTCTTTAAATCCTCTAATCCGTCTTGAAATTGAGGTTCTGAAGAAAAAAGTTCTATCTTATCATGCAGATTAAACACTGCTTGCTTTAGACCTGCATTTATCTCCTTCAGCCTGCTGATGATCTCTTCAATTGTTATTTTTTCTTGAGGTTGGGTTCCGAATTCAGCCATTTCCTAGCCCTGAGTCAAAAAGGGTGGACGGTGTTTTAGATGCTTATTTGGAACATTAACCTATCAACGAGCTCTTTGTAGCGGTTTCGAATTGTAACCTCGGTGACCTGAGCAATCTCGGCGATCTCTCTTTGTGTCTTTCGCTCGCCTGTTAGGACAGATGCAACGTAACTTGCCGCTGCGGCAATTCCAGTGGGACCTCTACCTGAGGTGAGCTTCAGTTCTTTTGCTGCTGCCAAGATTTTGTGGGCGATCTCTTCGACTTTTCCTTGCATTGTGAGTTGGTTGGAGAACTTTGTAATGTATTGGCTGGGTCGAAGTGGAGGAATTGAATAGTTAAGCTCTCTAATTAGGAAACGGTAGCTTCTGCCCACTTCCTTTTTGTTGACGGTGGATGCTTGAGCGATTTCATCAAGTGTTCGCGGTAAGCCGCATTGTCTACATGCCAAATAAAGTGCTGCTGAAGTTACTCCTTGGATTGACCTGCCTCTTATCAGGCGCTCTTTCACTGCTTTTCGGTAGATGACTGAGGCGGTCTCCAGTATGTTCTTGGGTAAATTCAGGTTATTGGAAATCTTTGTGATTTCAGAGAGTGCAAAAGCTAGGTTTCTTTCGGTTGCGTCTGAAACCCTGATGCGCCTTTGCCATTTTCTTAAACGGTATACCTGTGCTTTTTGTCCAGGCGAGAGACTTTTGCCATAAATGTCTCTGTCATGCCAGTCAATTGTTGTTGAGAGACCTTTATCGTGGATCGTATAGGTCAGGGGCGCTCCAACTCTTGTTCGTTTTGATCTCTGTTCATCATCAAAGGCGCGCCATTCTGGTCCACGGTCAGCGATTTTTTGTTGGACAACAATGCCGCAGTCCATGCATACTATTTCAGCGGCTTCATAATCACGCATGAGTCGAGTACTGCCACATTCAGGGCATACTTGAATTTTTGCCGGTTCTTTTGAAGCCGGCTGCTGTTGTTGCTCAATTGGTACATGTAACTTGCTGTCTCT
>JAXDAO010000288.1:0-3214 GCA_034679745.1 Bathyarchaeia archaeon | reverse complement strand
TGACACATAACCCATGACTGCTTCAACCCAAACGTAGACGGTTTTGCCTTCTGCGCCCTCAAACGGCGCGGGGATGCCCCATTCTACATCGCGGGTGACAGCTCTGGGTTTTAAGCCTTCTTTTATCCAGTTGTAGCTAAAATTTTTAGCGTTAGTTGGTAACTGGCAGTTATTCTCTATGTATTGAATCAGAGGTTGCTCGAGTTTGGTGAGGTCAATGAACCAGTGCTTTGTAGTTTTCACAACGGGCTTGCTTTTGCAGATTATACAATAAGGCTCAACGAGCAGTGTGGGTTCGAGAAGTTTGCCACAGCTGTCACATTGATCACCTCGGGCTTTTTCGCAGCCACAGTAGGGGCATTTGCCCTCGACAAAGCGGTCTGGGAGGAAGCGTTGGTCGTGCTCGCAGAAAAGCATTTGCGTGTCTTTTGAGAAGATGTAGCCGTTTTTTTCTATTTCAAGAAGGGTTTTTTGCACAAATTCCTTGTGCACTGGGCTCTCGGTACTGGTGTAATTGTCAAAGGAGGCATCCCACTGACGGAACAACTCAGCGACATGGGCGTGGTTGCGCTGGGTTAAAGCTTTTGGGGTTATGCCCTCTTTTATGGCTGCAACCTCCATGGGGGTGCCGTGTGTGTCTGAACCGCTGACCATCAACGTGTCTGAGCCCTTGAGTCGGTAGTATCGAGCGGCTACGTCGGCAGATAAGACTGACCCGACGAGGTTGCCAAGGTGTGGAGTGGCGTTAATGTATGGCCAAGCGGATGTAACGAGCACTTTTTCTGGCAAAGTAATCTCCAACAACCGTTTAGCCTCGCCCTATTTAAAATTGCTATGCGCCCTTTAGTCTGTTGCTCTGGACTGTTGCATTTAAATAAGAACTAACGCCAAAACTGATTCTATGCATGTCTTAGAATAAGAGCTCCAACGTGCTTCCTCATCCTCACCTCATCCACAGCAACACAGGGGCATGTATGCGGATGATGAAGAAGACCGCTTGCATCATCCTATCCGCAGCAAGAAAATAGCCTAAAAGAGAAAAACAAACAGAAAAAAAGCAAACCAATGGGATACGGAGTATCAAGCGCCCCCATCCTCACAAAGAAACAAAACCTCCAATAAATTCGGGATCTATTTTTTTAGGTAAATTTAGACACATCTTTTTCGAATATTGCTCCTTTAAAATCAGTCTTTTCGGCAAGTTTTATACATCAATGTAGCCAATACACCTAAACGGCGGAATGCATGGCTGGTAACGAAGAAGAAATCTACTCAATTATGTTTACTTCACTCAAACATCCTGTTCGCAGAAAAATTCTACGCATGCTAAACAATAAACCCCTAACATTTATGGAGATAGTCGAACAGTTAGACGTCTCTAGCAGTCACCTAACCTATCACCTTGAAAGCCTCGGCGAACTCCTAGCAAAAACTGAAACTGGAGAATATCAACTATCGAGCTTCGGTAAAGCTGCTGCCAGCGCCATGAAAGGTGTAGAAGAAGCCCCCGAACTGGCAAATAGACGCCCCAAAAAGATGGCCCGCAAGTGGAAAGCCGCCTTCGCCGTTTTGATGGTATTTGTATCGCTGTTGTCAAGTTTCGGAGTCTACCAGTATTATATGATCGCTCAATTAGCCTCTGAACAGAGCAAATTGGAAGCTGAGAACCAGCAGCTCCTCTCTTGGGGAATCGGCGCAGGTACAGTTGCTGACATGCTCCGAGACGTTGTACAACTAGATACCAACAGTTATAAAATCACGTTACTTAGCAATACTCTAGAGTACCGAAGCGATTTTGCTGTCGCTGAAGAAGTTCTCCGATATAGTTTCAGCGGTCAAGCAGGCAACTTTATCGTTGACCTAAGATTTAGAGAGAACCATCTAAGCCGCTACCAAATAGCCGACACAACAAACACACCCCTTCTAACACAAAACACATCTGAAGATAGTTTAGAGACCGCTAAGGCCACATTGAATCGTTACAGTGCATACAGTGGAGATGCATACTTAGCAGATATGCGCAATCTCCTTGACCAAGTACACACAAACAACCCAGCAACTTTCACGACGGGGAATTTGAAGCTTCAAATCACTACCTATGGCAGCAGTACCGAGTACCTCTGGCTATACACCCAAGACGGCGTTGATTTTAGCGCTAAAAGCCTACGCATGACCTTTAACAGCGGCGTTTTGGTAGCGTTGACTGACGGCTACTTCCTGTTTACCATAGATAACACAGACCTAAACATCGACAGCACACAAGCCCAAACAATCGCTAAAACCCACATAGAAGAAATTACATGGACAATAAACAGCACACAAATCAGCGGATTCGCAGTCACAAACACGGTTTCGGTAGAGATGATTCCGCATCCTAGAGGCAATTCAGTCGCATTGGTGCCATACTGGTATGTTATTTTAGATTTAGACCAAGCTGTTGTAGGCGGATTTAACAGGGCTTTAGTCGGTGTTTGGGCGGACACAGGCGAAGTAGCAGATTTGCAGCTGCTAAATGGCTAAGTGCTATCTAGCACAATGAGGTCTTGTCTGTTTCAAACAACAATATAAAACCCCACGTGCCCCTACAGCTGGGTCAATATGGCGCTGACATAGGAGTATGTGTCCCACCACAAACCAACCCACAAAACAAAAGCGACTAAACCTTCAAAATCGCGATATAGCAATTCAACAGCTCTTCATCGATAAAGACACTATTCTGCATACCGCTTGCCTCGATCAAATCATGAAACGTCGTCTGAGGGAAAGCCTTTTTGAGCCCTGTTACCGCCATTTTACCTCCTTTGCAGGTGACCCGTTTTATTTCTGCTAAAGTCTTGACCGGTTTAGGCATGTTTTGCAGTACAGTAAAAGTAAACGCTGCGTCAAAAGTACCATCTCGAAAGGGGAGGTGATCGGCGTCTGCCTGTATAACATGCAGGTTTTTAGCTACTCGCCGAGTGACTTTTGTGAGCAGTTTCTTAGAGATATCCACACCAATAGCCAAGGAGGCTTTATCGGTTACTTCATCAAAAAATAATCCCGAACCACAACCTACGTCAAGAACATCAGCATTTAAAACCTCAATGTTTTCAAGTGCTTTGATGTATTTACGATGCTGCTCTAAACTGTAGCGCCCATCATAGATGTCCGCAGTAATATTGTAAGCATGCATTACTTTGCGCTTACTTTTCCAAGCCATACTTTTGGTTCCTTC
>JAXDAO010000287.1:0-2788 GCA_034679745.1 Bathyarchaeia archaeon | reverse complement strand
ACAGCAAAAGCATGTTAAAATCCGCGTTTATGAACAAAATCATACCTGGTATATAGAGCAGGTACCCAAGTATCAGGAAACGTTTTCTTCCAAACGTGTCCATGCTAAAGCCAGCAACGATAGCGGGTATTGCGATAGTTAAATATCTAAACGCTGTCACGAGAGCCCACTGCTCCAGAGACATATTGAGCACTTTAGTCGCGTAGACCACAAAGAAGGTTTGGCAGCTCACAACAAAACCGTTCGCTACGATTATAGCTATGAAAAGGTTGAAGGCGGATTTAGGAACCTTTGTCCACACACGGATGCTTTCTTTTACAGCTGTAGGATAGCTCCGTATTGCACCTGCAAAACTGATTTTTTTGTTCTCCCCGTTTGGTGGCAAGGTTTCAGTAAGCCTTAACCTCAAAATTGCGATAGCGAAGTATGCTATAGAGGTTAACGAGTAGGCGATACGCATACCCAAATCAAATTCGAAAGTAACTACAAGGTATTGGGCGATTAATGGAGCAGGTAACAAGACAATTGTGCTTACAACTGATTGAAAACTAAATCCTGCACCGCGATTTTCCGCGGGTAAGGAATCAATAACCATGGCCATTAGCGCTGGTCCATAAATCGAGCAAACGTTTTGCACTAACAAGCCGATTAAGAGAAAGGGCCACGAGGGGGCAAAAACGAAGAATAAGCTGCCGATTCCAATCCCAAAAGTCATGGTGACAATAAGCCGCCTTCTGCCATGCTTATCCGCTAGATAACCCCCCGGAAACTGCACCAACGCGACGGCGATGGAGCCAACAAAGCCCATTATGGAAAGAAGCATTTCGTTGGCACCGAGGTGAAGATAGAAGAGGCTGGAGTAAGTTTCTGGGATAGGCTGGGCGGTGAACATTATTATCCAGCTGATTGTTATAAGTAGGAAGTTTCCTCTTAGGACAGCTTGGTCGCCACGGAAAAATGCAGTAAGCCTCATCTTAAAGAACAAGTTCTATGCTGAATTATTTAAATCAAGAGTGAATTATCGCTCCAAATAGTGAGTGTACAGATAGAACCACAATAAATAAACATTCAATTAACTAAAATACTGCTCGTTCAAGAATCTCTTATGAAGATGCATAGCCGTAGAAAGCTTTAACCGATAATATTCAATAATAATGCGGTATTCGAGTGAGTTGGGAGAATGCTGTCTCGTTCAGGAATAGTGAAACTTAAAGCGATTCTAATTATAGACTTAATCATAGTAGCTGCGGCCGCAGGAACATATCTTTACCTTCTAAACCAAGGCACCATTACAGGTGCATCTAAACCTGCCACCTTCATATTATCAGACTTAACAATTAATCCCCTTGAAGCATACATTGGTGAAACAATCCAAATCTCAGTTAATGTTACAAACATCGGTGATGTAGAAGGTAATACAACTGTCAATCTCGAAATCAACAATGTCATTAAAGACTCTACAAATATTACCCTTCCAGGTTTGAAGTCATCAGAGATTGTGGAGTTCACATATATTGAAATGAATACGGGTAACTTTACTATAAAAATCGGGGATTTATCAGGCTACTTTATCCTAAAAGAGCCCCCGCCTGAATCAAGCAAGATAGTACTTTCAAATTTTAGAGCTACTCCTTATGAATCATGGCCTAATGATACTGTAAATATAACTGCTACTGCGCAAAATCCATTCACAGAAGCAGACCGTTTATTCATAAGAGTCACCTTAGATGATGTTTTGGTCAACTCGACACAGATCGAATTAGAGGCTGGCGCAAGTCAAACGATACTTTTCACTGTTAACGCGACATCCGAAGGCAAACACACCGTCAAACTCAATAAACTGTCAGGATCATTTATGGTTGTAAAAGAAGGTTATCATACACTAACTATCGGTAGATCAGGAGGAGGTTCTAAGTCGGTACCTTTCACTCTAAATGGTGAAGAACATGGTACACCTTATCAAGCATTGTTACCCGTTGGCACTTACAGCATCTCTGCACCCACGCCATTTGATGTGGGTACTGGAGTGTTAGCATTCTCATCTTGGAGTGATGGCAAAACTAGTTCTTCAAGAACATTCGAATTAAAAGACCGTTTAATTTTGGTTATGACTTATACCCTAATTAGCGGTTATGCTTCTTGTCCGTCGCTCTACATTTGGAACGGTACAGGCTACTCATACGTCACTGATGTCTCCAACTCTGGTTGGCTTGGATACATAGGCTGCATAAACGCTGATGGCACAGTAGTATTCAAAGACGGTAACCCGTATGACTACGTCAAATTAGATAAAGCCCAGCTGGCTATTACCAACAGCTACTTTGACTTAACCCTTTCACAGCAATGGGATGAACTCTACTATCTCGATCAAGCATACCTACTAGCTGTTGATCACCCTGCCAGTAGTGATGCTTACATGTCTATGACCAGTTACCTAAGCGACGGATCAACAGGTAAAGTGTTCACAGTAAACAGCAAATCCATCAAATCCCCTGTAAGTGCAATAAACGAAAAAGGTGAAAATGTCCTATCACAGCTAATAACAAACGATGGTGTATTTACACCAGGTATTAACGGGTATGATAGTTTTTGGAATAACATAACCTTAAACCAACTGACGCTGGATCTAGGCAATCTAAAAGACGCTTCTGAAGTAAAACTGGTAATTACAGGCATGGTTGACTGGGGCTTAGCTGATCCATACTATCGTTGGATAGATAGTTTCAAAGAAGCTGCGGCACAAGGTCTAGTAGTAGATGGTACCGAGATAACGCCTGCACCGTATTTA
>JAXDAO010000286.1:0-4134 GCA_034679745.1 Bathyarchaeia archaeon | reverse complement strand
GCATCAAAACAAAGTCCCATTTTGTACCCTTTAATTGACATTACTTGGTTTATTTCTAAGTACCACTAAATCGCCTCAATGAAAGTATTTTTCGAAAAAGTATAATGGGCTGCAGATATGACATTCTTTTTTGATGATTTTTACAGTAAAGATTCTAATGATCATGGAAAAACCCTGAGTAACGGGTGTTGGTAGTAGTTGTTCAGGTATATTTTTTCGGTTGAACTACTACTTATAATACATAAAAAGCCCAAGAAAGAGAAATAGAAAGTTAGTAGTAGTCTGCGAATTTTGCTAGACGACTACTTGTTACATAGGAAAATCCCAAAAAACTGGAAATAAAAGAATTTAGTGAAAAAGATTCGGTAAAAATTGCACTTGACAGCTCTAAATAAAGGAAGTATATAATCCCCCAAAATCCTAAACTTTCAAATCCATAAGCTCAATTAATTCCCTATAGACAATAAAATTTCCATAAAAACTCGCCAGTTTTAACTGTTTATACTTTATATACTCTTTTACCGTATTTTGCGTTACGGTAATTGATTTGACTGCCCAAAACGAAGCTGATCAAAACCAGAGTCTACCACCAAACTATACACCGCTTGAGCTGGAAAAGGAAATCCGCGCCTTCTGGACTCAAAACCAGATTCGCGAAAAACTCGAAGCATTACAAAACTCACCTAAAATCAAGGGGAACCTCGGTTACGTAGAGGGGCCGCCGACGCTTAACGGTATTCCACACATCGGACACGCACGCGGGCGCATAATTAAAGACATACGCTACCGGTGGAAGACAATGGAAGGCTACTACATGCCGTTTTGGGCTGGGTGGGATTGTCAAGGTTTACCCGTCGAACTTGAAGTTGAAAAGCTACTCGGCGTCCGCAACAAGCGTGAATCCATAGAAAAATATGGAATGGAGCGCTTCATTGAGGAATGCAAAAAAGCCATAATGCGTTACCATGCAATGTGGCTTGAAGCAGACAGTCGCCTCGGCATAGCGATTAACCAGGATAAAGCTTACTGGACATACAAAGACAGCTACATAGAACGGGAATGGCAAATCCTAAAAAGAGCATGGGAACAGAACCTACTCGAAGAAGGACACTACGTAGTCGCATACTGCCCAGGATGCCAAACAAGCCTAAGCAGCGCCGAAGTCGGCTATGAGGGCAGCTACAAAGAAGTCGAAGACCCTTCACTCTACTTCAAATTCAAAGTCACAGGCACACAAAACGAATACTTCCTCGTTTGGACAACCATGCCATTCACAGTCATAACCGACACTATGCTAGCCGTCCAACCAAACGCCGAATACGTCAAAGTAAAAGTCGGCGAAGAAACATGGATAATGGTACGAGAACGCGTACAACCCGTTATGGCTGAACTAGAAATCACAAATTACAAAATAACTGATTCCATGACAGGCAAAAGCCTTGAAGGAACAGCCTATGAGTACCCACTAAAAGATATAATCCCAAAACAAGCGGAACTAGAAACTAAACACCCACTAGTACACCACGTAGTGGGCGAAGACTTCGTAGACATAAACACAGCCACAGGCGTAGTCCACCTCTCACCGGGAAACGGTGAAGACGACTTCTGGGCAGCCAACCGCAGAGGAGTCCCAATCTTTGCACCCTATGATGACGAGGTCAAATTCACCAACGACGCAGGCACATTCACAGGCATCTTCGCACGAGACGCAGACATGATAGTCGTCGAAGAACTACGCAACCGCAATGCGTTTGTTAAAGTCAAAAAAGTCAGACACGAGTACCCAACATGCTGGCGCAGCCATCACAAACTCGTCTGGCTAGCAAGAAAAGAATACTTCCTACGAACTGACAAGATAAACAAGAAAGTGCTCGAAGCTTCAGAAAAGGTCGAGTACTACTACGAAGAACCCAAAAACCGATTCTTAGGTTTCCTCAAAGAAGGCAAACCATGGTGCATAAGCCGAGAACGTATCTGGGGCACACCGCTACCAATGTGGACCTGTGACAAATGCGGCAACAAACATTTAGTCGGTAGCAAAAAAGAGCTCTTAGACAACGCACAAGAGCCAATCCCAGATGACTTCGAGCTCCACAAGCCATGGGTGGATCGCGTTACCTTGAAATGCGAAAAATGCGGTGGAACAATGCGAAGAGAAGACTTCGTACTAGACACTTGGCATAACAGCGGCGCTTCACCACACGCAAGATTCACTGATGAAGAGCAAACAAAGTATGTCCCAACTACCTTCCTAACAGAGGGCATCGACCAAACACGAGGTTGGGCAAACTCGCTGCTGCTCGAATGGGTAATCTACACTGGCAAAGCAGAAGCACCCTACAAAGCGTTCCTCTTCCAAGGCTTAACCCAGGATGCTAAAGGACGCAAAATGAGCAAAAGCCTAGGAAACGTAGTACAGACAAACGAGTTACTAGTCAAAAACAGTGCTGATCTCTGCCGCTTCTATATGACACGCAAATGCTCACCAGTAGATTTCATGAGCTTTGACATGCAAGAACTCACCCGCAGAAGCTACCAAGTCCTCTCAACACTTTACCATTTAAGTCGCTTCTTCATACAAAACGCAACCTTTGATGAATTTAAACCATCAAAATACTCAATCGATTGGGCTTTAGGTACTAACAAGCTTCAACCAGCAGACATCTGGATGCTCTCAGTGCTACAGAACCGAATTGAAGATTACACCACAAAACTCGAACACTGCGAATTCAACGCAGCATTGGCAGTTCTAGATGACTTTGTAATTGAAACTCTTAGCCGCTTATATGTACCAATGATCCGCAAGGAACTCTGGACAGACGATCCAGAAACCTTTGAACGACGCCAAACAATCTATGCACTGCTACATCACGCTCTAAAAACAATAACTTTACTCTTTAACCCAATTACACCCTTCCTAAGCGAAGCGCTATATCAGAAAATATATCGCCAGCTTGAGCCAGATCTACCTGAAACAGTCAACTTGGCAACTTGGCCTGCACCAAACACAAAAGCCCGAAACAAGAAAATTGAAGAACAATTTGAGGCGCTGCTAAAGGTGGTATCGATTTCTTTCGCCGCACGCCAACAAGGCAAACTAAAACGCCGCTGGCCACTGGCAAAAGTAATCGTAGTCGCACCCGAAAACACCTTGCAAGCACTCAAGAGCCTTGATGCACTACTTATAGAACAAACTAACGTTAAATCAGCAGAATACGCTACTGCAGTCCCCGACTACGTGGGCGGCGAAAACTGGGTTTCAAGTCAAGAAGATGACATAACAGTATTCATCAGCGGCCAAAGAGACGACAAACTATTAGGCGAAGGCATAATGCGTGACTTAGCTCGCCGAGTGCAAGCACTACGTAAAGAGATGGGCTTTGTGCCAACAGAAACATTAGAATCAGCTCACATTGCTGAGCTAGACGCAGAAAGCATTGTTTTGCTTGAGCCATACTTAGAAGAGATGGCGGGGTTGGTACGTGCCAGAAAGGTCTACTTGCACGCAAATCGTAGCGAAGTAGAAGCAAACTGGAATGAGTCTGAACTCGACGGCAAAAAAATATTAATCAATATACACTAGGGCAAAAAAATGTCAGAACAAAAAAACAACAACCACTACTACAAATGCCCAAACTGCCCATGTATCTTTTTTACGCTATCTGATCTTCAAAAACACATGACAGCCTTCGGATCTTCTAAGGACCAACATGAGCTTTACTATAAAAAAACCCATGGCAGACTAGAACATGGCTACGGCGAAGAATAGTACCTTCTTGCCATAAACCAAGTAGACCTTATAAGTTAACCAAACTAACATACAAGCTGAAGGGCCATAAATGGGAAAACTCCGCTTAGCCGCCTTCAACACTCAACCACCGCACCTCTACTTCGGCGGCGTAGAACGGCGCATAACAGAAACTACAAAGCGGCTACAGTCGCAAGCGGACATCACCATCTACAGCGGAACAAAAGCAGGCTTCAAGACACCAACAACCATTAACGGAGCCAAATTGAGCCCATATTACTCTACAGACATCATTTTTCCATTGGACAACTGGTTTTTTAACAGAAGCCTCATCAAAAAAGCAAGCACTCTTGATGCAGAAATATTTGAAGGCCACGCAGTGAGCG
>JAXDAO010000285.1:0-4317 GCA_034679745.1 Bathyarchaeia archaeon | reverse complement strand
AGAAGGACTTACAGTTTAGGTTGCTGTGGATCGACTGCTTTTCGTTTCCTAAAGAGAATAAACACATGCCCCCTAACCTCAACAAGCGCTGCATCAGTCGCCTTGGCTGCTTTAGTCGCTATAGATTCCGCAGTATTCAGTTCCTGAAGCGCTGCTGGCAGAATCCTAACTTTTACCATCTTGTTTTTCTGCAACTGCTTCTCGATTTCGGCCACTGATTGAGGAGTTAGGCCGTCTTTACCAACCCAGATAGTTGGATTCTCATCCTTCAACACATGCCTAACGTGGCGTTTCATTCGCGTTGTTATCTTACTCAATAGATTTTTGCACCTTTTTCTTTAACATATAACGGGTTTGTTTCCCGCAGTTTAAACATGTTACTACGACGTGAGGCTCCCTTTTCTGTTTTATCCTTACACGGCAGTTAACGCCATGCATAAACAGCGCATTGCACTCCTTGCAGGTTCCTCGGCGGAACTCAACTGGCAAGCGAACCTTTGCAGCCATTGCAATTCTCCGTGCCGACCCAACGTAGTCAGAGGCCAATTTAGAGTTAGCCTTAGCTACGACTTTTGCTTGGCTGAAGAGGATTTCGATGCGTTGATACGCAATCTCTTTGACGCTGCTTTGCTTCATCATACTAAGCAATTCAGAAAGAAATGCCCGAGTTACATAACAATTGCGCTCAACTACAGTGTTTTCTGGTTTAACTCTGCTTTAAGTTGATCAAGCGCCTTATCCAGTGTTAGCGGTTTGCATTTTAGGGTGCGCTGCGCCAAGGAAGTGTCAAGCGAGGAATCCGCAGGGCGCTGGGCTATCCAAGAAAACTGGGAAGAAACAGCTTTCTCAATCAATCGCATATCTAAATCGAAGTAATCAGCGATTTTCCGCGCGAATTCAAAGCGACTTACCCTTGTTGCGCCACAAGTATGATAAACACCGGTCAAACGACGCTCGATTACTTCAAGAGTCATCTCAGCTAAACTAGTATTAAGCGTAGGTGTATTCCACTGGTCGGTAACTATTTTGACGCGGTTGCCTTTACGCAGTTCATTCATTAGCCAGAGGACAAAGTTTACTTTTCCAGCCGCAGGAGTCGAACCATAGATAACACTTGGGCGACCGATGAAGAAGTCGGGTTCTGAGAGGGACATCACGATTTCCTCCGCTAAGAGCTTTGTTAAGCCATAGTAGTTGACGGGTTCAGGCGAGTCGGATTCTACGTAGTTGCCTTTTTCTCCGCTGAAAATATAGTCAGTGGAGATGTAAACCAGAAAGGCATCGATGCGTTTTGCGGCTTGTGCAATGTTTTTTGTGCCATCAACGTTGACTTTCCAAGCAAGATCCTTATTGAGTTCGCATTTGTCAACGTCTGTTAGTGTTGCGGCGTGAACTACCACGTCGGGTTTAATGGCGTCAAATGCCGCGTCTACTTGAGCTTTACCAGATATGTCCAGCTTTACAAAGTTTCCCGCTGTTGAGAAGTTTTGTATGTCAGCGGAGTAGACGTCGATGCCCTGGTCAAGCGCCAGTTTAGCAAGCTTTGACCCGTACAGGCCGCTTGCGCCAGTGATTAGGAGCTTCAATGTAGACCGCCTAGTTTCCATGGTGTTGGATGTAAAATTACATCCGTCGCAAAAGGTTTCCACCAATTTTCATTCTTTAGGTACCACTGAACCGTAGACTCCAATGCCGCTTCAAAAGTCGATTCAGATTTCCAGCAGAGTTCATTTCGAAGTTTAGTTGAATCTAGGCTATAGCGTTTATCATGTCCTGGTCGGTCTTCAACAAATGTAATTGAGCTCTCGGATTTATTTAGTAAAACAAGAATTTTTTTAACTATATCAATATTAGACTCTTCATTACCGGCAGATACGTTATATATTTCTCCAGGTTTACCCTTTTCAAGGACTATGCTTACTGCTTTGCAGTGATCCTCTACGTATATCCAATCTCGGATGTTCGTTCCTTTTCCGTAAATGGGGATGGGTAGATCACGCAATGCTCGAATGATGGTTTTTGGGATTAATTTTTCGGGAAGTTGGTATGGGCCAAAATTATTTGTGCAACGAGTTATCGAGGCATTTAAGCCAAAAGTCTTTTGGTACGATAAAACGAACATGTCTGCAGCTGCCTTTGAAGCGGAGTATGGATTAGAGGGTTTGAGAGGTGAATTCTCTGTAAACGATCCCTCTAATGCTTCACCGTAAACCTCATCAGTCGACACTTGCAGAAGTCTAGCTTTGTGGTTGTGTCTTCGGATAGCTTCTAGAATAGTAAATGTTCCCAGGGTATTGTTTTGTAGAAATATGTTGGGGTCAGAGATACTCCGATCGACATGTGTTTCAGCCGCTATATTCACGACAGCATCAACTTGGTGAACAAGTCTGTTCATAAGTTGAGGATTGCAAATGTCACCTTTAATGAATGTATAGCGCTTGTCATTTTCGAGATCATGCAAGCTTGCGGGATTCGCGCCGATACCTATTTTGTCTACATTTATCAATTCATAATCAGGGTGCTTTGCAAGCAGGTACCTACAAAAGTTGCTTCCGATGAACCCTAAGCCACCAGTAACTAACACTTTCATACCATTTCACACTCATTTATTTGGGGAATAGTTCCAATCCCAAGATTTTCCGATACGGGCATCATTCTTTTTGCCGTTTATAATTTTAGGAATTAATTTGGAGTCATTCCATGCACGACGTTCCTCGTCAGGATCGGCTGGGTCATAGAGGTTGGTTGTGAAATAGACCAGCATAGAAGGTTCATTACCCACAGCTTTAAAGCCATGCCAATAATGACCCGGTACACGAACAACCTGCAAGTCTGAACCACTTGAAACCACCTCGTTTAACTCGGATGTTTTATCGTCAAAGGCGCAGATTTTGATTGCTCCCTTAAGCACCAAGAAATAATCCACTTGCCCTCTCAGATGGCGGTGCCAAGCACGGATAACATCGGGATAAGTAAAAGAATGGTTAACCTGGATTATGGTATCTTCTCCAAAGAGTTCCTTCCAGTCGGTTCTCATGACTTCACAGAAGAAGCCTCTTTCGTCAGGCAAACGTTTTATCGATTTAACTTTCATTCCATCCAGCATTGAGTTTCCCTGCTTGCTAACAAGTGTTCTTTAAAAATATTTATAATATTCCCCAATTGGTCCCCTAAACTTCAAGCTCCGAGTAGTCGCCAACATGCAACTTTAGAGTTCTGTTCCGCAGATTTCGGGTCACTTTGGCGTTCTTGCCGATTAAGCTGTCTTCAAGCCGCTCAACATCCCTGATTGTTACAGAGTCTTGGACTACACAGTACTCGATGTTTGAGTTGCAGATTTTAGAGCCGTTTCCAACGCTTGTGTATGGTCCAATGAATGAGTTCTCGACCACAACATTTTTGCCGATAACACAGGGACCGCGAATCGTGCTATTAATAATTTGGGCGTCTGCTTCAATCGTGACGCGCCCATCTACTATGCTATTTGTTACTTTACCCTTAACGTCGTATTGCACAAATTCGTCAAGAATTCGTGCATTAGCAGACAAGATATCGTCTTTTTTCCCTGTATCCAGCCACCAAGAATTCAAAATCTCAGCCTTCACTGAAAAGCCCATGTTTATCATTTCTTGAATTGCATCGGTAATCTCAAGCTCTCCACGCCCAGACGGCTTAATTCGCTCGATAGCCTCGTGAACCCTACTGGAAAACAGGTAAGTACCAATAATTGCCAAATTACCCATTGGGACCTTGGGTTTCTCTACAAGCCGCACAATGTTGCCTTTATCATCCAACTGTGCAATTCCAAATGCTGAGGGAGTATCAACTTCCTTTAGGATAATAAGTGCATCAAGATTTTCATTTTTAAATTTTTTAACGAATGACTCTAAACCTTGGCCAGTAACGTTGTCTCCTAAACACATTACAAATGAGTCGTGCCCCAAGAATTTTTTTGCAGTCTTAACAGCATGAGCCAAACCCAAAGGCTCTTGTGGGATGTATGAGATGTTTAGGTTCCAAGCTGATCCTGCACCAACGTATTCCTCAACGAAATGTCCAGTCTCATGAGCAGTAATGATGCCGACTTTTTTAATCGATGTCGATGCGACCTGATCTAGCACGTATCCTAGAATGGGTTTGTTAGCTACTGGTATTAGTTGTTTAGCGCAAGTAAAAGTTAGGGGTCTTAGCCGTGTTCCTTTACCTCCGCTGAGTACGAGCGCTTTCATATTGATCCCCGATTTTAATGAATATGCTTAGTATTATTACTTACTACTTAGGCATCAATTTCTCTAATAAGTTAATTACAATCGTTAA
>JAXDAO010000284.1:0-4678 GCA_034679745.1 Bathyarchaeia archaeon | reverse complement strand
GGTGCATCATACATAATTGCGAGTTCTGCCATTTCTTTCCAGTTTTCAGATGTGGCTGCGTAGAGTAGCGGGCGTGCTTTGGGGGCTGCCATTATGCCTGCTTCCATGACTTGTGGGTTCATGGCGCACAGTATCATCGGTAGTTTGGTGGTTTCGGAAACTTTTTTGACGCATGCTTTGAATTTGTCTGCGTCGTCAGAGGTGCATCGGACTGCGATCATGTCGAGTTTGAGGGTGTTGCCGATGTACTCAAAACTAAAGTTTTCAGTTTTCTGTACACGTTCAACAACGACTTTCTCTGGCATCTCATCAGTTACATCTATGGCGATAGCGGTTGGGTTCTTGTAGGTAAGCTCGTGGCGGAACATTACAAGTTTACCGCCGATTTTCTTGGCTTTCTCGCCAACACCTATGGTGACTTCTTTAACCGCGGGTTTTAGCATATCTTTCAGAGTAGCGTATGCTTTGGCGTATTCTGGTTTTAGCAGTGGCTTGCAAGCTTCAAGTTCGACTTCGCGGTTGACAATCTTGGTGGCGAATGCCATACAGTTGTCTTGGCCGCACTCTTTGCAGTTGGTTTTCGGTAAGTGTTTGTAAATAGCGATTGGGCTTAGTTCTTTTAATCCGCCTTTTTTCTTTTCTGCCATATCAGTCATGTCTCCTTAAGCCTTAACCTTGATCCAGTCTAGGAATTTGGCTGGATCTGCTTTTTTGTTTGCTGTTAAATAGCCTGTGACGTCTTTTAGGGTCTTTACTGCTGCGGGGTGCATCATCATGAATAAGTCGACACCTGCAGTCAGTAGGGTGAGTGCGGTGGTGACTTCCCATAGTGGACCTCTGAGTTCGCGTGGTTCCCAATCAGCTGACATCTTTAGCCATGCTTCACGGGCTGCCCATGCGTTAGTTGTGCCAGAGGACATTGGTTGCGCCAATTCAAGGTCGCCCATTAATCCGCCAATGCGTGCGCGTTCCATGTTGGTGAATGCGTAGTCTAAACCGTAACCTAAGGCGGCGGTTGTTAAGTCCATAATTATGTCTTCGCGGCCGAAGTTGTCGAAGAGGTGTCTGTTTAGTTCGCGTGCAAAGTTAAGGTCCATTGGTGTGAATGCGAGGACTGCGTGGCCTGCTTTCTTGATGAATTTTGAGCACTTTTCGACGTCCATGTCGCGGGTAACTGAGCTGATTAGGAAGCGTTCACCTGGGAATTGTGCACATACTTCTTCGAAGAGGGCTGTGTCTTTAACTGGGTCACCGCATCCGCCGATTACGAGTGGTACATCGACGGCTTGCAACACTTTCTCGATGGTTTTGCATGCATCTTTAGGTGTTGCATCTTTGAGCAATGGGTCAACGCTAATGAGGTGCATTGTAACCATATCTGCGCCGAACTTTTCGACTGCAAGTTTTGCCCATGCTGCTGGGTCGCCGACGACGTCTTTAACGTGCATCTTGACGGCTTTGCTTAGTGGGACTTCCATGTCGAAAACGTCTAAGGTTATTGCCGGTTTGTGTGGTGTTTGATTCTCAAAAGTGTAGAAGGCAGGAGAGAGTTCTCCGCCGATGGTGATTGTTTTGCCGCGTGTGCCACCTTCGCTTTTGGTTGCGCCTAGTTTGACTTCCGCGATTCTGTTGGGGTATTTCTCGATTGGGGGCAGGAAAGATGAAGATAGGAGGCTGGAGGGTTTACCGCCGAGTGATGCCACTCCTGGAAGCTTGAGTTTTGGAAGGACGTTTGCAGCCATGCCTGGTTCGAAGAGGATTTCAAGCTCTTTGACATCCATTTGGAAGTCTTCGAGCTCAATCGACTTGAACTTTGCCAGTGCTGACAGCAAGTCGTCGCTTAACTGTAGCCCTTCATCCTTTTTTTTGTCATTATTGTGGTGAGTCGTGGCGGTCACCAGTTTTATGGCTTCTTTTCGTCTTTGACGGTTGTAATGATGACTTTGTTGGCGTATATTTTGGCGTCTTTGAGGATGATCTTGAATCCGCCGGCCATTATTGGTAGGGATCCTGCTGTTGCAACGGGCATCATTGTCCCTGCTGTTTCCTCGCTAACGGTAATTGCTGCGGTTTCGGCTCCTGGGGCTGCTTCTGCTTCCCATCTTGCGACAACTGGGTGATTCTTTGCTTTGAGGAATGCTTTGAGTTCGTCAACGTTCTTTGCATCTTCTTCGGTTGCGATTTTGTCAACAACGTCAGCTGGGATGAATTCTTTGACTTTTTCTTTGACTTCTTTAGGTACCCAAACGATGCGGTTCCATCCGCCGTCTGCTGCGAAGAATTTTTCGCTTCGCATGTATTCGATGGACATGCCGTGGAATCCGTCGATTTGCCGTCCGCCTGCTGCGGAGTCTGCCAGAGTACTGAAGGGTAAGCCGTTTACTGCTGCCCCTTTGAAGTTTCGTTGGACGACACCTAATCCGTCTACCTCTGGGATGTAGAAAGTTATTGCTTCGAAGCATCCGCATGAAGTGTGTGGGTGGTCAAAGGCTGTGTATAGCCAAACTTTGGTCACTTCGCCCATGCTGCGTTTCTTTGCAGCTTCGTTGACACCAGAGAATTCGCCTTTTTCTTCGTTGATTATTTCGCCTCTTGGAATTGCGAAGACTGGACCTTTGGGGTCGATGCTTGCTGAGGCTTTACCGTCGAACCAGCTGATGGCACCGCAGTTGCTGTATCTTTGGGGTGTGATAACACAGACATGGCTTGGCGCGAATGACTGGCAAAGTGCGCAGCCGTAAAATTCGCTGACTTCTGCGTCTTTGAGACCTCTAGCTTTTGCGTCGCGTGCTTCGTAAGCTTGAATTGCTGCAGGGGTCATTTCTTCTAGTTTTGCTGGGTCTGTTATGAAGGTAATTTGGAGTTTCTCAACGATTGGCAGTTCACTCTTGAAGAGTCTGTAGAGAACTTTGCCGATTGGTTCAAAGCTGTTTAGACCTTTTTGGAAGGATTTTTTGCCTATGCGTATCCAGATGTCGTAGCGCTGGTTTAGGTGCATGAAGCCTTCGATGTAGTTTAGGTAGCCGTGAATACGCCTTTCTAGTACGCCTTCAAGACCTGCATCGAGTTTCGCGCCTGCTGCTTCAACGAGAATGCCGAATGGGAATGCGCCGCCTTCCTTCATATCTTTTAAGTCTGGACCGATGATGGTTACTTTTCCATCCTCGATTTCATTCATGGGTTTTACTTTTGCCAGTTCAAACTTTTGTTTGACTGTTGGTCCGCCGAGTTCGACTTGCATGTCGTTTCTGCGGATACGTTCACCTTCGTAGATTACTCCAACTTCAACGGGGATATCTTTAAACATTGACATTTTCTTAGTTTCCTCCTTCTTTAAATTTTGAGGTCATTACTTTGAGGTTTGAAGCCCACTCTTCCGCGCCTGCATTAGGGAAAGACCAGCTAGCGTGGACGTGGAACATGTTGTCGAGTGTCATAGTTTTGAGGTCTGGTGCAAAGTGTTTAACTCCCGATAAAATCAGTGCTTCCATGTAATAGGGCAAGCCAACGAAAATGACAAGGTCGGGATGTCCTTTGCCGTCGAGTCCTTGCCAAGTTGGGTCAACTACGCGTTGACCAATATCCATCGCGGTCATAAAGCCTGCTGGTGTGTAACCTCTTTTTACGAATTCTCCGACTATATGAGCTGTTGCTACGACAGGCACTTTGGATGCGTTTGCGAGGTCGATGATGAAGTCTATAACGGGTTTGCCTTCTAAGCATCGGGTTACGACGTTGCTGCCCGCAATAAGAAGGGGACGTTGGGCCCGTTTAATCATTGCTACTGCTATCTCGGGTTTTTGTATTGGGTTTGCTTTTTTAGTTGCAGCTATTTCTGCACATTGCCATGGTTCACAGGACATTCTTGATCACTCCTTAACTTTTCTCACCATTCTTTGAAGCATTGTCGGGTCAGGAATTATTGATTCCTTCCAGTTATTTGCTTTCAAGATTTCGGTGATTTCATCTTTCATTGTAATTGGTATGTCCGCGGGAGTTCTGATGAATTGGTGGATATCGGTGGGCATTACTCCGTAGTGACGTTTATGTAGGTCGATGTAGTGGGTCAGTTTACCCATACGTCCTTTCCATGTGTCGTTGGGTCTGAGGCAGAGTTTCGCTATTTGGACCATTGCTTCTTGTGGAGTTTCGACTGTTTGGAAGAGGTGTTCTGGTGCGGGACCGACGTTGACTTTGTCTCCTGTACGTGCGTCGTAGACTTCCCAGTTTTCTGGTTTGTCTGATCTACCCATGAGCATTCGACGATATTTGCTTCCGTGTGGACCTACGAGTACTGGAACACCAAGGCTCCAGAAACCGGCTGCGATTGATGCTGCTTTTTGTGAATATGCACCCCAAGCTAGACCTACTGCACCAATACGGTTGTGGATGTAATCAGCGATCTCTTCGTAATTACCTCTCAGGTTTCGCTTGGCGAAGATACTAGCTACCTTGATTGCTGCGCCTGCTATGTGTGGGTTAGAAACGCATGATCCAACGTTTAGTACTCCTCCAGCTTCGAAGCCACCGGGGAATTCTTCGTATAGCGTTTTGCCGTCTTCGTTCTTGTATGAACCAGCTGACATTGCTGAGCAACCAGAAGTTACTACAATATATCGTCGTGAAGCAAATTCTCGGGCAATGTCGTAAACGTCTTTTCCTCCATTAGGATAGTTAG
>JAXDAO010000283.1:0-9420 GCA_034679745.1 Bathyarchaeia archaeon | reverse complement strand
ACTCTTCTAAGAGGCAAAAACCTCAACTATGACTCCAACTGGCTTCGGCTAGCAGTACCCCGAAACTACTTTAACCTCAGCAAAAAAGAGGTTGAAGCAATTGTGTCTGCAATTAATTTTGAAGCCGCATTCAAAATAGTTCAGGATAGTTACTACAGCAAATACTTTGAGCGTGCACAAACTCCAGAGGAAGCACTTGCCAACGCAGAGAAAGCCTTCCAAAACGCGGTGCTGCAATACGCTAGAAGTAACGCAATCAGGGAAATCTTCAATGTCGGCTCAACCCTTGGCTTTATCACACTAAAAAAGGCTGAAGTTCACAACCTGACCGCTCTAAGCTTGGGTGTAGAAGCACAAATGAAGCCTGAAGCGATCAGAAACCAACTTTTAACTTAAGCTTCCTTTCTTTTCAGATCAACAATTGTATGGTCAAACTTTTGTTTGAAGGGGCTAAATTCTGTTCCTGTGCCCCCATAGAATTTACTGAACCACTCATAGAAGTGAAGTCTCAGTGTGTGGATAAATACAATTAAGCCTTCGAGTGCTATCACGGCTATGTTACCGAAGATAATCACTATTATGCTGAGAACTATACCTCCAATTGGCACAACTAAGTCTGCGACAGTATAAGTTACAAGAAGCAATGCCCAGTGAGCCATCAATAACGCTAGAATACGGCTATACGAGATCGTGTTGCTTAGTAAACGTGTTAGTAAGTCTCCGCCCTCAAAGAGTCTGCCAACAAAAGTATCTTGTTCTGAATGTTCACCTGCATGTTGAGCATGTGTTCCACCCAATGATTGCATCTTCGGTTTTGTCGCCATCAGCAAAAGAGGTTTACCGGCAACCATAACGATGAACGGAATTAAAGGAAACAATATGGGCCCGCTTAACCATGCACCAAAATCTAACTGATAAACTGCAATAAGATAAACACCGCCAAGGTAGAAGGCTATCTTGGGTACCGCTGTAAGCAATGCATCAACATAGTTGTGTTTAACGGCATAATTTGCCACTTCGATAACTATGCCACTTACGATCTGAACTATACCCACACAGAGAGCAAAGATCAGAAATGAGAAAACGCCATCTCCATGAAAAGGACTAAACCAAAGCGCCGGAACATTCCCTGGAAGAGGCTGACCAAAGAATTCACCAAAAAGCAAACCCGCAACCATCGCAGCGATGCCGCAAGCCGCCATAATCCAACAGACATTCTTTATACCCTGATTACCTTTGATTAGACTACCAACTACTACACCACCGATCAAAAGAGCCAAGCCATGACCCAGATCACCAAACATCAAACCAAAAAGAATCGGGAAAGTAATCGCAATGAAAGGTGTTGGATCCACCTCATCATATTTTGGTAGACCATAAAGACGAGTAATTTCTTCAAAGGGCTTGATGAACCTGTTATGAATGATCTTGGTAGGTGGAGCTTCCACCTCGGCTTCATTACGAAGCAGAATTGCTTTTCCATCTATCATTCCATCGATTTTTTTTGTGAGCTCTTTGAACTTGTTTTCTGGAACGAACCCTTTAACGGTTGCAAGTCTTCCTGACTGAAGAATCTTCTTTTCTGCATTCAAAAGTGCCAAAATATTCTCCATGGTCTCTTTCAAAGAAGCAAGTTTATCCTTGTTTTCTTCACCGAATTTTTTCAGTTTGTCATTTAACGCTTTTATTGTATCGTTATTCTCTTTGATCTGAGTTTCAATTTGCTTTTTGGCTTTCCCCACGTCTTGAGGTAAGCCTTCAGGCATTTTGAAGATTTCAGCATGATATGTTCTTAGGATTCTCTCCACTTCATCTTTGTGTTTGATTGCTGCAACCAGACATATGAAATACTCCTCTTGGCACAAATGACATTCACGTATGAAAACCGGCAATGTAGCGAGTGCAGTTTCGAAGGACTCAATGTTTTTTAGTGGCATGCTTGCGAAAGTAACATAAATTAGCTTGAGGTCTCCCACTGTTTCAAGGTCTGCACCCATACTATCCATGTTTAAAAGCATTTTTTCTATATGCTTAAGACCTGTATTTTTCTCTTGCAAACTTGCCAAAGTAGCATCTAGATCATCAATTTCTTCTTTAAGAGTTAAAATCTCTTGGTTGGTACTTTCTAAGAGTGATTTCCAATTATCAGCTGTGACATTAACCTTGATTTGTTGCTTTGTTTTAAATACACCCAAAAGGCTTGTTTTTTCTTGAACCAATTGTTTAATCAAACCGTCAACATCTAAAAAGCGTTCTTCAACCTTCTGAATGCTCTGATTATATTCAGCGATGCTTGCATCCTCTTGATTGGATGGCTCGATATGGAATTCACCAAAACTGTTTAACGTCTCCAGTATCGATTCAACATCTTTCTTGACGCAAATAATAGACGTTGAAGTCATCCTTTCGGGTAGCAACATTTTTAACAGAATGTTGAATTTACCAACAAGCATTTAAAGTTATATTTGGTGATAGCATGATTGGTTACGTGATAGGCGACAGCGACATGATTACCGGCTTTAGTTTAGTCGGTGTCGAATGCGCTGAAGTCGCCACCGTTGACGAAGCATGGCAAGCTCTAAGCGAGGTGCTCAATCGCAGTGACATTGCAATCATCGTTATCAGCGAAGCATTCTCAATGGACCCAGCGATCCATGCTCAAATCGATAAAATACGTCAAGAGCAGATTACTCCTCTAATAGTTGAGTTGCCTGGAAGCAGAGGACCATCAAGCACCACCACAATATCAGATACAATTAGCAAAATCTTAGGCATCAGAATTTAGAGGCAATTGACTTGAGTGTTAAAACTGGTGTTTCAGCAATCGCAAATGAAGTTATCGGTGATGTCCAAAAAGAAGCAGAAGCCAAAATCTTAGTCGCTGAAAATCAAGCAAAAGAAATCCTTCGTGTGGCTAAAGAACACGCGAATCAAACCTACCGCGCTATGATTGATGAGGCAAAAGAGAAAGCTGAAGCTGAAAAAAGAAAAATCGAATCAATCGCCGAAGTCGAAATAAGAAACCGTCTTCTCCAAACAAAAGAAGAATTGGTAGATCTAGCTTTCGAGAAAGCTCTCATTAAACTCAAGAACTTTGTCAAAACCGAGGAGTATCAAACTTACCTCCTTAAGCTTATAGAAGAAATAGCAAAAAAAATGGATCAAAAAGTTCTAGTTGTAGAAGTTAACGCTAAAGACAAAGGATGGTTAAAGCCAGATATGCTAAAACATTCATCAAAAAAGTTAAACGTCGAATTTAAAATATCCAAGCAAACTCAAGGTTACATAGGCGGCTGCAAAATCCAAACTGAAGACGGCAAGATGGTATATGATGCAACCCTCGATAATAGGCTAGAAGAACTTAAACCTGAATTACGCGCTGAAATAGCAAAAAAACTCTTTGGAGAAGTAGCATAAAATGGCCGCTAAAGGTATTGTTATCAAAGTAGCAGGCCCCGTCGTCGAAGCTAAAGGTCTATCAGACTCAGTTATGCATGAAATGGTCGAAGTTGGACACGACGGATTAATCGGAGAAATAATCCGTCTCGAAGGCGAATACGCAACAATCCAAGTATACCAAAACACCACAGGCCTTAAACTCAATGAACCTGTATTAGGCACAGGAAGCCCCCTTTCAGTCGAGTTAGGCCCTGGTTTGTTAGGCAACACCTTTGACGGCATTCAAAGACCTCTTGAAACCATCAGACAAATAACCGGTCCATTCATCAAACAAGCCAGAGGCATAACAGCACTCTCAAGAGAAAAAAAATGGACTTTTGCACCCAAAGCCAAAGTCGGCGACAAACTCACAACCGGTGACGTTCTCGGTGTTGTCCAAGAAACCGACTTGGTCGAACACCGCATACTAGTCCCGCATAACGTGCAGGGAAAACTAGTCAAGATCGCACCCTCAGGCGACTACACAATTACTGAAGCAATAGCAACCCTAGAAGCAAACGGTGAAAAAATAGATGTACAAATGCTGCGAAAATGGCCTGTTAGAAACCCAAGGCCACACAGCAAACGCCTTTTCGCATCCACTCCGCTAATAACCGGTCAACGCGTAATTGACACTTTCTTTCCAATAGCAAAAGGCGGAAGCGCTGCAATTCCAGGTCCGTTCGGCGCAGGAAAAACAGTTACTCAGCAACAACTTGCTAAGTGGTCAGACGCAAATATAGTCATATATGTCGGTTGCGGAGAACGCGGAAACGAAATGGTCGATGTCTTAGATACATTCCCCAAGCTGCTCGACCCCACAACAGGTCACCCACTAATGGAACGTACAATTCTCGTGGCTAACACAAGCAACATGCCGGTCTCAGCCAGAGAAGCCAGCATCTACACAGGAATCACCTTAGCAGAATACTACCGCGATATGGGTTACGCAGTAGCATTGATGGCTGACTCCACCAGCAGATGGGCAGAAGCACTCCGAGAAGTTTCAGGACGACTCGAGGAAATGCCGGCTGAAGAAGGCTTCCCAAGCTACCTACCCTCTCGCTTAGCTGAATTCTACGAACGCACAGGAGTAGTTGAAACCTTAGGCGCTGAAAAACGAATCGGCTCAATCTGCGCCATCGGAGCAGTTTCACCTCCAGGCGGAGACTTCTCTGAACCAGTCACCCAGCACACTAAACGCTTCACAAGAGTTTTCTGGGCGCTTGACGCTGAATTAGCAGACGCCCGCCATTACCCATCAATCAACTGGATGGCAAGCTACAGCGGCTACATCGCGGAACTGGCAGGCTGGTGGCACAAGCAAGTCGACGATAAATGGAACAGTTACCGCGAAGAAGCAATGCGTATCCTGCAAGCAGAAGACGAACTTAAAAACATCGTTAAACTGGTCGGTCCTGAAGCACTACCAGATAAGCAGCGTTTACTTTTGGAGACCGCGCGTATTATCCGTATTGCCATGCTTCAGCAGAATGCTCTTGATCCTATCGATACATACTGTTCTCCCCAGAAACAATTCAAGATGTTAAAGATTATTGTCGATTTCCATCGCTTAGCCGAAAATGTGGTCAACAAGGGAGCGCCAATCTTCAAAGTTACTGAATTATCAGTTATGGAAGAAATCATGCGTATGAAAAACACAGTACCGAATGATAAAGTCGCACAATTAGATGAATTAGAGAAGAAGATGTATGATGACTTCGCAAAATTGGAGTCAAAATTGAGGTAATTAACATGGCAGGCATAGGTTTAGAGTATAAAGGCGTAGCTTCAATTTCAGGGCCCATCATAGTGGTTGAAAATGTTAAAAACGTGGGTTACGATGAACTCGTAGCTGTAAAAACACAAAACGGCGAAACCCGCTTAGGAAAAGTCATTCAAGTCACACAGAAAGCAGTAACCGTCCAAGTCTTCGAAGGCACAACAGGCTTGTCACTCTCACAAACACGGACACGCTTCCTAGGCAAACCACTAGAAGTCCCGGTTTCGACAGAAATGCTTGGCCGTGTAATGAACAGCTTCGGTGACCCCATAGATGGCCACCCTCGCTTCTTCACAGAAGAAAAACGCGATGTCAACGGCTTCCCACTTAACCCCAACGCACGGGAATACCCCAAAGACTTCATTCAAACAGGCATATCTGCCATTGACGGCTTAACCAGCCTCGTCCGAGGGCAAAAACTCCCAGTCTTCAGCGGTCCAGGCTTATCCCACAACGAATTAGCCGCACAGATAGTTAGACAAGCACAAATTCGTAATGCCAACGACCCATTCAACATCGTCTTCATCGCCATGGGCTTGGAACATGACGACGCAGCCTTCTTCAAAAAAACCTTTGAGGAAACAGGCGCAATTAAAAACGTTGCAATGTTTCTCAACCTAGCAGAGGACCCGCCAGTAGAACGTATCATTACTCCCCGAGCAGGATTAACTCTAGCAGAATACTTAGCATTTGAGCAGGACTCACACGTACTCGTTATCATGACAGACATGACAAACTACTGCGAAGCCCTCAGAGAAGTCAGTGCGGCTATGGAAGAAGTTCCAAGCCGAAAAGGTTACCCAGGATACATGTACAGCGACTTAGCCGCCATATATGAGCGAGCAGGCAGGGTAATCGGCAAGAAAGGCTCAATCACCCAAATGCCAATCTTAACCATGCCAAACGACGATATAACTCACCCAATCCCAGACCTAACAGGTTACATCACAGAAGGACAAATTGTGCTATCCCGTAGCTTAGAGAAACAAGGCATCTACCCGCCAATATACATTTCAACTAGCCTCTCACGCCTAATGAAGGACGGCATCGGCAAAGGCAGTACCCGCGAAGACCACGCAAACGTTGCCAGCCAACTATACTCAGCATACGCACAATACAACTCAGTAAAATCACTCGTCACCATCATCGGAGAAGAAGGATTAGGTACCAGAGACAAAGAATACCTTAAATTCGGTGAATATTTCGAGAAAAACCTTGTTAACCAAGGCCGAAATGAAAACCGATCAATCGAACAGACACTCGCAATCGCTTGGGACGCTCTAAGTGACTTACCTGAAGAAGAATTGACAAGCATAAAGCCCGAGTACATCCAAAAGTACCTACCCAAAACAGATACTGAGGTAAAGTAAACAGAGATGTCGGCTGAAAACATCAGTCCAACAAGAATAAATCTGATTCAAACAAAAAAGACCCTAAACCTCGCAGAATCCGGACGTGAAGTGCTTGAACGTAAACGCGACATTTTGCTACGCGAATTAAGAGGCAGCGTCTACGACGCCAAAAAAACACGCGAGGAATTGTTGGAAGTTTTAACCCAGGCCTATAAGAGCCTCAAAGAAGCAAACATGACCAAAGGATCCGAAGCCACAGCAAACATGGCTTTAACATCAAGTCATCAAGCGGAATTTTTCGTTGATTACCGAAGCATAATGGGTGTTCCTGTTCCAGTAGTGGATTTTATGGCTCAGCCAGACATCAAGCCTGATTATGGCTTTGCCAACACAAGCGCTGAACTAGATCACGCATTCAAACAATTTAACATTGTATTAGGCTTACTGGCGCATTTAGCTAGAGCCGAAGGAACTACTTTTCAAATCGCCAACGACGTTAGCAGAACTCAACGTCGAGTCAACGCTTTAAACCACGTTTTAATTCCACGTTATCGTTCCACTGCTAAATGGATCGAGCTTGTCCTAGAAGAGAAAGAACGCGAAGAATTTGTCAGGACAAAGCGCATTAAACACATGATTAGAAACCATGACAAGGAGCATAAATAAACATGAAGAAGTTTAGTTCTGAAACAATACAAAAAATCTTAGTGCCCACAGACGGTTCTGACCACAGCATACGAGCAGCGGAATACGCGATAGGTATCGCCAAAGTACATGAAGCCCAAATTATGGTCGTATATGTTGTCGACGAAATCGTCATTGACCAATTCTCCAAATCAGCAGAACGCGAATGCATTGAATCGGAACTAAAAAATGATGGAAAAAGATTTGTAAATTATGCTGTGGAGTTGGCTGAAAAAGAAGGAGTTAAAGCAACCTCAATGCTTGTGAAGGGTCGACCGTTTGAGCAAATTGTCAATATTGCCAAGGGCTTGAATATTGATTTGATAGTTATGGGAACTTATGGAGGAAGAGGCGCAGACCGAATCCTGATGGGTAGCGTCGCTGAACGTGTCATCGAATATTCTCCTTGCCCTGTTCTTGTAGTAAAATGATTAAGGACTGAGAATTTTGCCCGTATCAGAAAAATTGGAGTTAGACTACAAAAGCTTCATAGAAAAAGTTGAGCGTACAGCGACAGCAGATATAGAAAAAATTAGATCAGACCTAAACACACTGAAGGCTAGAGTCGCAGGATTCAGTGAATCGTCCTAACTCTCATTTTATCAAGAGAAAGCTGCAGCTTAAAAGAAAAAAGTTAATAGCTAAGCTCTTTGTGCATTTAGAATATCGGAGTGTTGTAACTTGAAACGTAAACTATTGCTGTTCGTGTTACTTCCGCTCGTGCTCCTACCTCTTATGGGCATGGCAGCAGCATTAACTGTTGATACAGTGCAGAACGAAGAACAAACAACGACAAGCAGTTTTGATAGAGTAGCAATTGCGTTCGCCGCTGCGTTAGCTATTAGTTTACCTGGTTTGGGTGCTGCTATAGCCATTTCATCTGCTGGTAGCGCTGCAATCAGTGCTTTAGCCGAGAAGCCTGAAACATTCTTTAGAAGCTTCTTGATTGTAGCGTTAGCCGAAGCGTTGGCAATTTACGGTTTAATTATGGGTATCTTGCTCTGGCTCAAACTCTAGATTCGCCAGCAAGTAAACCCCCAACAAACCGCACAAAACTTTTTTATTTTGAATATATTTAGAGTATGCATTCCTGACTTTTCTTGACTTTTTTCTATACTTTCAGGGGACTGTTGAATCGAAATTTCTCCATAAAGTGTTATCCAACAGCAGCACCAACACCGCCACCGACAGCATCAATGGTTGAACAATATTTCTTGCCATCAGTCGCAGCAATTATAATCGCAATTGTCATAGTAGGCGTACTCATCATTCTGTTGCAAAGAAAAAGACCATAAAATAGCCTTAACAATTTTTTTCTCTTTTTTTATTTCACTTCTTATTTAATATAGAAACCTGATTATACCTTGACTTAACTTCCAAATTAATCGATTGTTTCTATCATTTCCTTTTCACAGCACCAAGGCGCTTTTTCTATATTACGTTTTATATCGCCTGTGCGGGAAACCTCAAATTCGCTTCGTATACGGCGTCCACATACTTTACACTGGAAAGTTGGCATAACAAAGATGAAAGAAAAGTAATAATAAAAGTTGCTGCTGAAAAATAACATTAGGCGTTAACGGTGAGATGTATCCAACTTCAAATTGAGCAATGAAGGTTAACATAGGAAGGTTAACTTAAAGGCAAGCAAATAATTCAGGAAGAGAGAGGGGGAAATACTTCGCCTGCTTTTAAGTTAACCTTTTATGCGGTTACATTTATACCTCTTGAACCATAAATAACAATGTGATTGTGTCACTACAGCAACAATTGCATCAAATTTTCGCAAAATGGTGTTAAGCGGATTCAAGCATGTGTTAATATTGAAATATGGTTTTGGCTTTCAATTCAATGATTAGGTTTTTTCTTTTTCCTGTTCGTCTATTCGCATGAGCTATCTGATTTTTATGTTAAGCAAGTAATCAGATTGATCAACTTTGAGTTACTGTTTTTATATATGTTCTAATTTAGCTTTTCCTAAATTACGTTTGTCTATGTTTATACTAGAAATACTTTTCAATCACTTCAGATTAATGTTAATTATTAAACATTTGTACTGGGGATAAATGTATGATTGAATGTGCGAATTGCGGTGAAAAAAATCCTGACTATATAATTGATGATAAGCCACTTTGTTTTGATTGTTATCGCACCGAAAAATTC
>JAXDAO010000282.1:0-2616 GCA_034679745.1 Bathyarchaeia archaeon | reverse complement strand
AGCAGATTTTGCCAAGCTTACTTCACTACCTAAAGACAGGTTGGGTACACCCAAGCGTGGGAAAAGGTCATTTCTGTTAGTTGTGGATTTTCAATTTCTGGTTAGCAAAGAATAAAATAGAATCGGCGTGTAATAGAATCGGTAGCCATGAAGACTTTGAACAAGATGAAGGCTCAGCTAGAAATGCTTAAGCCCTTGCTGAAAGAGAAGTTTGAAGTGGAAACAATAGGTGTTTTTGGCTCCTATTCTCGCGGCGAACAAACCAAGAAGAGTGATGTGGATGTTTTGGTCGTTTTTTCGGAGGATGCACATGTTGGTTTTTTCAAGTTTTTAGAGCTTGAAGAGTTTTTATCTCAGAAGATAGGCGTAAAGGTTGACCTTGTTACCAAAGATGCTTTGAAGCCAATGTTGAAGGAGCGAATTTTGAAGGAGATCGTGTATGCGTAAGGGAGACTTTCGGGTCTACATTCAGGACATTTTGGAAGCCACCCAGAGAATAGACGATTACCTAATGGGAATAACATTTGAAGAGTTCTCGAAAGACAACAAGACGATAGATGCGGTTGTTAGGAATTTTGCCGTTATAGGTGAAGCGGCAAAGCATGTTCCTGTTTCCTTTAAGCGGAAGCATCCTGAAATTGCTTGGAAAAGAATGAGCGGTATGCGTGATAAGGTTATCCATGAATATTTTGGTGTGGATCTCCGCATTCTTTGGGATACTTCAAAGGTTGATTTGCCCGCGTTAAAGCCGTTGTTAGAAGAAGCGTTAAATGGAAAACCGAACTTGTAGTGGTATGTAGCGTTGCCAAAGTTAGCTTCAATAAGCTAGCAGATAACTATCCACATAATCCAAAAACCTTCTTAAGCGTTGGAAAAACCGTTTCGTAAGCGGTATAGAAACTGTTTGCCATCAATACCCCTCAATATCAGTAACTTCATTCCAGGCTTGTGCAAAGAAACGCGGAATCTCCTGCTCAGTGCCCTTCTTAACTTGCTCAAGCAAATCACTTGGTTTAGTGCCGGAATGATTCACTAACTTTGTGAAGACAACATCAGTTCCAACTTGGAAACGCAGAGCAGATGCAAACTGTGGCCGGATCTCATGGGGGCTGGTGCCCTCAATAAAATACAGGAAATATGGCGCCCTATTGCTCAAAGAACTGTTTAGCTCATCTTGCTCGGTTACATACCAGCTTTGACGCATCAACCCAGATCGAACAGGAGTCAACTCCTCAGCCCGTTCCTTAGCGTGGGTAACAGCTTTCTTCACAATAGTCTTAGCCAGTATGGGAATATCAGAGGCAACTTTGCCCAGAGAAACCCTTGCCTCAGTAACTTCAACACAAATCAAACAATAACACCTTTGAAAACTTGAAATCCTAAAATATGATAAGGAAGTCAATCAGCCAAAACTGACAAACAAACAATTAGTTTTCTAAGACCAAGATAAAGTAAAGTTTGTCGAGCGTTTCTTTTAGATTTCAGTTTATAGCTGCTTATTCGATATAGCGGTTTTTTGATGCCTTCTATAAAGCAATACTGATAGCAAAACAACAGCCACTATGATGCTTATGGGTAACAAGTAATCAATAGGTTCTAAATGAGGCGGGTTTCTTGGTAAATCAGGGGTTGGCGTAGGAGTTGGATTTGGTGTCGCATAAATATCAACAGGGTTCGATAGAGGATAGTGGTCAACATTATTGTTATCAATAACATAAGTACCGTTCCCTGTATAGCCATTCCAGTAGTTGCCAATATCAACCCCATTATCCCAAGTATTTATCGATTCATATGAATCAGCAAATCCACCATAATCTGTCCTGAAATTATTCTGAAAAACGGTATTATTTCCAGCATTATTGAAAGAGATGCCGATGATATTGGAGTTAACGCTCTGTTTGGTATAGGTAATTGAGTTTTTAGATATTACATTATTAGCTGAATTTTCAAAATAGAATCCTATCGAATTATTAACCAGTACATTTTCAGAAAATACATTTGAGCTACCACCACTAACATGAATACCTTCATATGAGATACCATTCAACCCTAAAAATGACCACACATCTGTAATAGTGTTATTATTAACTCTACAGCCTATGGAATCTTCTAGTATAATTCCAAAACGACTCCCGTGCGGTAATCCCCTAATAGTCAGGTCTATAATGGTAACGTTTGTCACCTCAAGCAATTTAATGCTATATCCTTGAAGCGAACGTCCTGCTCCATTGAATACGATATTACTTTTTTGAATCAAAACGTTCCCTTGAAAATCAGCCTTTACAGCATAGGTATTACCTTCTTGCTGGATAGGTGCAGTTGGTGGACTTATGCTTCCATCAGCGTTTATGGTGATAGTGTCTTCATTTTGAGCATTTACAGGTTTAGCCGTAAACAAAGTCAGACATGACATAGCGATAATCAGAATTAGGATTGATGCGTAAGTTTTGCTGATTTTACCCATACTTAGTATTACCATGTAGAGGCGTTAAAAGCGTTCTTGTATAGGTTTCTTGACTAAGCATAACTTTAATCTCTGGGACATTATGGGGTCACCTTTTTTAAGCCTAATCTATCCTTCAAACACTCAGTCAACCAAGTGCTTATAGACAAGGT
>JAXDAO010000281.1:0-5017 GCA_034679745.1 Bathyarchaeia archaeon | reverse complement strand
GGTGATTTCAACGGGCAAACACATTCAACTCCCACATACGGGATTCGCCTTGATGCGGAAACGTTTTTCAATATAGCCTGAATGAGAAGTTAAAACTTTCCAAAAATCGCCAAAAGGCATTTCCGTTCTAGTAGTTCCAAGCGCTATTGGAATGTGAACGCCTTTTGTAGGCGTCCTTGTCTGTCATAGCCGACGGTTTTTTCTTTAAAGTATCGGATGATGGCTTCTTTCTCTTTACTCGCTATGCCAGCGTTTAGAATATAGCGGTAAATGTCTTCCCAAGTTGCTCTCAAGAACGTCCTGTTTGGGTTTTCTCTTATGTGCCTTTTAAAAACGGATACTATGTCCTTCTCTTTTTCTTCAGGGACCAAGTTTATGAGGAAAAAGCTTGCATGTAAGTGGTCTGCTATTTTTGATCCAAGCAAACAGAGCCTAAGCAGTTCATACTTTCTATTTATGACCGCAAGGTTATTGAAGTCTGATTGAAAGACTTGATTGTACCAGCGTTGGCAACCGTTTTCGTATTTTTGCCTCACTGCCGGGTTGGTTGAGCTAGGAACTGTGTTATTACTAGCGTTCAGTTTGGCTTCTAAAACAAAGAGAGCGTTATCAGTCTTAACTATTAGATCAGGTTCAGACCCTTTATCAGGATTAATCTCAAACTCTTGACGTACCTGCTGAAGATGGGACCAGCAGCGCCCTTCAGATTGGCAATAAGACCAATATATTACCTCACAATCACCAACCAAAGCGCCTGTTAGGTTGGAAAGAAAACCCTTTAGCAAGTTTTGCTTCTCAAGGTACCTAAAAACATTCCATGTTACCGCGTCTTCACTGTTATCCCTTGCAAATCTTTTAGTTTCACGTTTGACGCTAAAGATGCTATTTAAAAGCAAGCTTTGATCGAGTTGATTTCTCCACAAAACATTATCCCGCCTATCCTTATACTCGAAGGTTGAAGGCGAAATGAAGATATTATGTTGAGGGCACCTAAACTCATCCCAGCGCTTGAAAACTTTTCTTTGTCTAGGAACCAAGCGTGTGCAACCTTTAACAGGGCACTCTACCGTTGTCTGAGTTACCCTAATTGCATCCTTTAGGTCGGCTATGCCATACATTTAGATCAGTATTCGTTCGAGGATTTGGCATTTAAAGATTTCAAGAGTACCCAGGACTTTCCCATCAAAAGAAGAAGAAACAACTTTGCAGCATGCTTCTTCTTCTACTACTAAATATAGCGTCATAAGACTGAAAGAAGAACAACAACACGTGTGTTCGCAAACTGTTGTTCTTCTTCTTTGTTATTTCTCAGGTTTCGGTATTAAGTTGAAAGAAGAAGAACGGGCGTTCCCGTAGGAAAACAGCCGTTTTTCTTCTTCTAAAAACCAGAGGTAGCATGCAGAAAAAAAATATTTTTTTTATACATTCTATCAGACACAAAAGTTAGTGGCGGGCTATGTCTTTGGCTCTTTTTGTTCGTCTTTTAGGTATTCTCTCCATTCATCAATTGCCTTAAGTCCTTCTTTGCGCTCTAGCTCCAAAAAATCCAAAAACGCCTCTCTCTTCTTTCTAAGCTCATAGTCGCCTTCGACTACTGTCCATATGTCTTGAAGGATTTTCCATTGCTTTTCACCTATGGATTCTTTGACATGTTCGACTGGTTGCTCCATGTAAAAGAAACCTAGAACCAAACAATCAAAAGAACTCCTGCGCAAGGCTTCATCCTTCTTAGGGAAAAGATTGATGATGTCAAACGAAGTTATAGTGACGAAGTCATAGCGGTTGTTGTACTGGGACTCGACGCTCAAAGCCGATTTTACTCTTGAAAATAGTTGTTGCTCAAAGCCTGCTTTGGCGAATCTGTCCCACTTTTGGAAGACAATCAGCAAATCCTCGTGGGCTTTTGCTATCTCGCGAAACTCGGCAACAGTGTATTCTGTCTGGTTTGACCGGGTCATGTAGAATATTAGCCCATAGAAATTCAATCTGTACAGTCGCAGCTCTGTCCCTCGGGGTGCTGTTCGCTCAAGCCTAATTTCAACAAGTCCTTTATGGCATAGTTCGGAGGTGGCTCTTAGAACGGTTGAGTAGTTTTTCTTGGTGTGTGCGGCGATTTCTTCGACGCTTGCTTCTTTATTAGTTGCCAAGTAGCTGAGTGATGATAAGAGGGATTGTAATTTTTTGCTCATCGTTTTATTATGCATGGCTATGCCTCTATTATGCATAAAAAATGTTAATATTGGATATAAACGTAATTATGCACAACCACGCATAATGGAGAACAAAACATGCCCATAATCAGAAGCATCCTGAACCTCGGCAACAGCAAAGCAGTCACCATACCTAAATCATGGCTAACAAACGCCGAAAACCAAACAGGACGAAAAGTAATCGCGTTAGCGATGGAGGTCAATGAAAACATAACTCTGCAACCAATTTTTGAAAAAGAAACCAACATAGCTGCAACAAACAGACGGTAGGTTGAAAGGAAATGGCTGGACTTATTGAGGGAATTCATGATGAGATATTTGGCAACACTGATTGTAAGTCCTGCCCAAATGAAGACGCCAACGCTATTCGCCTAGACCCATCGCAGCCACTGGTTTTCGTTCGTTACTGTGACCATGTCCTGTACAATCGTGCTTCACCTTTTTTGATGCAGCCGCAGATTAGAGAGGCAGTAGGCTGGCTAATCTACGAAGCAGAGCAATACATTATCCTTTCCTGGGATAGAGACGCCGGTCCACCAACACTCCGCGGTGGCGACCCAAAGGCTTCAGGTCTTGTTCTTCTCAAGTCAGATATTGTTCGATGGATAAAATTCTGCCCGCAGCCTCTACCAAAAAATCTAGATTTGACTTTAAAAAGCAAACAACCCATACAAGAGTCTGAGTATGCGTTCCGGACATCGGAGCGAAAAACTCGCTCCCTCATTCCTAAGGGAGAGAAGAAGCCATGATCGAAAGAACAGCAACCATAGCCCCCGCTATAACTCGAACACGAAAACTCTCCATAGAACAACTAAAAAACCTTAAACTCCCGCTGATATTCCAAGAAGACACAATCATCATCGAAAGAAGCTTGAGCGATTTTAAACTCAGAAAGCCAATAACCATAAACTTGAACAAAGTGCTCGAAGCTCAAGAAATCGGCTTAGTCGAATACATCATAAAATCCTGCCTCAGTTACCAACCAAGCGTAATCCCATACATCTTTGAAAACAAAAGCCTAGTAAAAGTTGCACGCCACTTCCTAAGACACTGCTCAGCCTCACAACAAAGCTGCCTGATGTACACAGTAAAACTAAGAAAATACGCCACTTGGCTAGGACACAGCCCCGACACCATAATCCAAGATATAAAACCAATCGGAGCAATCCCCGACCCAATCAAAGTCCAAAACCACTCTGGCTTCCTAAATGACTACCTAGCCGAACTTCAAGACAACGGCCTCAAACCCAGCGCAGTAAACAATTGCATAAAAGCAGTCAAAACCTTCTACCACGTAAACGGCGCTGAAGTCAAGCTCTCCGAACCCCTTGTACACAAAACCGTCTATAAAGACAGAGCACCCAAACCAGAAGAAATCACTCTAATGCTAGACAAATCTGCCACTAGAGAAAGCCTTGTCGTAGCAGCAATAGCGACAGGCGGATTCCGAGAAGGAACATTCGCCAAACTAAAATACAGACACATCCGCGAGGACCTCGAAGCAAACAGAATCCCCATCCACGTACATGTTGAAGCAGAAATCACCAAAGGCAAATACCATGACTACGACACGTTCCTCAACGCCGAAGCAAGCCACCTGCTAAAACTATACATCGAGGACAGAAAACGCGGGACCAGAACAACACCACCAGAAGATATTAGTGACGACTCACCGCTAATCAGAAGTCGTCGAGACGCAGGAAAAGTCTTAGGTGTTAGCGAAAAAACCATCAGAAAAATCGTCCACGAACTAGCTGTCAGCACAAAAATCGCCAAAAAACTCCCCGACAGCTGGATGTACAGCGTAAGAACCCACAGCTTAAGAAAATTCTTCAGAACACAAATGAGCGCAGCAAAACTTGACCCTGAAATCATCAACTACTTCATGGGACACACAGTAGACACCTATGAAGACGTCCAAAGCTTAGGCATAGAGACACTTAGAAACCTATACACATCGGCAGGACTAGCAATCAGACCCAAAACACAGGCAAACAGAATCGACCAACTCAAAGAAATCATCAGAGCCTGGGGAGAAAACCCCGAAGAAATCCTAACCAAAGACGCATTAATGCGGGGGAACATAACTGAGACCTCAGACCAGACACAGAACCATCAGCTATCAATCCTGGCTGAACAACTTAAGCAGCTCATAAAGAAGGAGGTCTCAGAATAAGAATGTGCAAAAACAGTACCTTTTCTCACTCGGACAAGCGGAATCGGGCAGCCCCACCATCCCAAGTAGGAAAAGGTACTGTCTTTTTCTCTTTTTTCGCGATTCTCTTGCATTTTTTACGCCTATCTAGGTCAATCGGAACCATCAAACTCAGCGGAGCTTAGGTGTTTTGGCTGGCAAATCTGATGATAAGTTATCGATGGCAGGTAACAGGTGTGATAACAGTTACTCTCCCCACTCAGGATTTAGCGTCGAAGAACGCATCCTAAAATTAATCGATGAGAGCGAAATCGAGCTTGTCCCATACGAGATAGCCAGAAAAGTCCATGCCAAACGCTCAACCGTAAGAGTTATTCTCCGCAAACTCCTAGACAGAGGCTTAATCCTGCAGCCCTATCCAGGAGCGTACTGTAACAAAATCACCTACGGGATGCGGTTCGTACCGCTCTGCGTCCACAACGTAAGCTTGCGGTTTTTTGCAGGAACAGTCTCTCATTGGGAAAAGGATGAGGTCGTGGGTGGGGTAAAGATTCACGTGTGTTTTGGACAAGAGCGGCGCAAGATCAGCGGCTACATCGCTTGTGATGCAGGAATGAGTCATGATGCTTGTTTGTTGGCGCTGAATCGCTGG
>JAXDAO010000280.1:0-2695 GCA_034679745.1 Bathyarchaeia archaeon | reverse complement strand
TTCTTTTTAAAATTGCGTGCTGTTACGCTTTCTTTCTTTTCTTTGCGCCTATCGCGGTTGCAACAATTATAGCTATGAGAAGTATGAAGGTAACGTACGGCGCTAACAATTCAATAACATTCGCTGCCTTTTTCTCGTCCATATCGCCCTCGGCGGGTGGTGTGGTCTGATTAAGCGTTTCAACATTCAAATTTTTGAAGGCCACCACTCTGCCTGTGTTGTTTGCTATCAATATTACTAGTTCACTAACGTTTACGTCGTCGGTTGTGGTGGCGATGCTTTCTATGAGTGTACCATTAACATCGTGTAAGTCGGCGGTTATTTCGTTCTCCGATATCCTCGCTGTGACCTTATACCACATGTTTTCTGTTATGCACCCAGTTGTGTTCATTAAAGCCGTCTCGTTTCCGCCACGCTGGTTTATTTTAGCCACATCATATTCGTTTAGCCCTCTAACGTTTAAACTGTAGTTATTTCCGCCGCTATTTCGCAGGATAAAACTGAACTGGTTATTTGTTGTTTGCTCAATATCGTACGGTAACCTTAATGGCTGCGTGCCCTTCGGTATTACTATTTCTTTCAAACTCTCTGCTGTTTCTCCTTCTCTTGGTATTGTTATTATCTGTCCGCTTTTTACTATAATGAATTCGCTGGTAAGCGAGACTCCTGTTCCTGACAGTTGAATATCGAGAAATTCTTCAACACCTTGCCTAACACGTAGTTCATGTCTGGCAACATATGGGCGACCGTAAATATAGTAGTAGGTTGGTCCCTTAAACTGAATTACAGATTGGGGGAACCCGAGAAAGACTGTGAGTATTTCGCTGTCTGCACCAGCGCAATCTGCATTGCCGCTCCAGCTTGTTCTAATATAGTATGTGCCTGTTGATGTAGTATTCCAACTGAAAGAGTAGTTTCCCCAATTATCTGTTTCTGTTTTGCCTGCATCGTAAGAAATTCCGTCTTGGCTAAAGTACACGGTAACGGTTTCATTTGGGTACGCAGGTGAAATCGAACCCGAAATTGTAAGCTTCCGCTCTTGAGCGATGATATCCTGGGAATCTGAAGATAGATTTATGGATATTGAAGATGAGTTTAAGGGCATGCTCAATTTCGATGACACCTGTGCTGGTGACGTTGTCTCACTGTTTTCAAGTGAAATAATCCAAGGCTGTTCATCTGCTAGGAGGGGTGGTACATCGCCTACTTTCCATTCCATCGCAGAAGTGCATTCAGCTATCCAGTATTTCCTGCCTTCGAAATCGTAACCAGTTGGCTGCAGCCACCACCACGTAACATGGGGCTCGTAAGGTAGGTAAACTCCGACGTTAATGTGGTGTACCTCTTTGAAGTAAAGTAAGACAACATCTAAACCTCCAGCTTTCATGATTGAGGCTGCAAGGAGCGATAGCGTATCGCATTTTCCCGAGTTTTCTACAATGGTTTCAATAGGATACTTTACATCGCCAGAAGCATAGGGAATCTGATGAACTAGCGTTAATACGGCGTTGGCGAACTCTTCATCGCTGCGAGAGCTATCAGCCGTAATGTTTCGAAGGCTCTCTGCAATGGATCTGACAGCATCAGGTGTCACAAGCTCTGCATATTCGCTGTCGTCAGCAAGCCTAATGGTTTTACCACTATAATACTCGTAAAGGGAAGAAGGTACAGAAACATACAATTCGTGATTGACAAGTCCAAAGTGAACCTGAGAACTGTAAGTGACGTCGTAATTGCCCGCATAAGAGTTTGGTGTAATTAAAACCAGTAACAAAATGCTACTGAGCAGGATGCCTGTCTTCACATACTTAACGCGCATTCAGGCCCCACGGTGTAACATGTCTCTGCGAACCTAATTAATGTTTTAGTCACAATTCCCTCTATATTAGAAAAAGAGAGTGCTGATTTTTGCTGGGCTGGTGTGTTGTCTCTGAACTCTGTTTTTTAGAACTACTGCTGCTCGGAAAAGACTATTCTCTCCCTGTTAAATAGGCTGAACAGTTTTCTGCATGCTATTGGTTGTGAAAAGCGCCAATATGAACCTACCCCCTCTATAGTTTTCTGCAATGAATTTCTATTAGGCACCAAATAGACTATCCAATGACGCTTAATGATGCATGTGACAGAGGTGTCATAAGAAGAAAACCCTGAATGAAGAGTACCTTACAAGGAGCCTGCGGGTTACATCTCCTTTGCTTTGTACTGAGTCTTTAAGAGTTCTGTCACGACTAAACTATATAGAAAACTTTGCCGTTTTCGCCAACTTGCTTTTTCAGCCATTCTTCGCTCATGAGACACCATTTCGATTCGTTGCCTTCAATGCGCAACACCAGTATTAAATCGAAATTGTCAAGTTTCGCATATTCAATTAGCATATTGTAAGCTGCTTGGCTTATTTCAACCTCAAGGTCTTGAAATTGCCCGCTTTTGGCTTTTCTAGCATGAAAAACAGCCTTAAGCATATCGGCGTCTTCTTGGAATTGAACATTCACCTTGTTAACGAAGTACACGGAGTCACGATAACTCAGGATGACATTCCGCGCGTTTTCCGATTTGACTTCGCTATGCTCCCCCCCGGGTAGTCAGCTTCCTCTGCTGACATGCAAGAAAGGGACAACAATTAAACCCTCTTCCAGCTGGGGGAATATTACTTGTTTCGACTGAACAATTCATCCTTACGGCGAAACAGGCTGTG
>JAXDAO010000279.1:0-2663 GCA_034679745.1 Bathyarchaeia archaeon | reverse complement strand
GAAGTCGTATTTTTTAGGCAGAGGCTGCATTCCTCAATGTTCTCCGTTACAGTATAGGCTTTAGGAAAATTAAAATACAACTAAATAACATTATCCCCTTCAAGGTTTCGGGGAGCTGGGATTGTGACCCGGCTGAGAGGACAACTGAATCGTTGTCGACCCTTTGAACCTGAACCAGATAATACTGGCGGAGGGAAAAAACATGAATAAACAAATATCTGAACCTACTTCTCAAAGTAAAGTAATAGCTCCAACATCGATTATGTCTGCTTTAATTGCTGTAACAACAATGATTGCCATACCACTGCCGCCTCCACTTTCCACGATAACTTTAGCGCCAATAGCCATATTCATAACAAGTATCCTTTTGGGACCCTCAGCGGGCTTAATTTCAGCCGCCATCGGCTCTGCCATCGGATTCCTTGCGGGAGCAAGCATGGGAACAATTATTGTGCTTCCAGGATACCTTTACGTGTTCTTATTTGGAATAGTTATTGCCAGAGCGCCGATGGGCCTAATCGTAGGTCTCCTCAGAAAGAAAAACGAGATAGCAGCAATGGTTATTGGCGTATTAACTGAAACCATAATCTTTTTCGTTGCGGACGCGTTCTTATTCGGAATAGCTATTGCTATGATAACTCTGGGAACGCTCGCAGATCTTATATTTGTACCAATAAGCTATGGTATTCTCAAGGCTGTAAGAAACATTTTGAAGATTACTTATTTGGCATGATGGTTGAGATGCAGAAAGAAGCATGGTATTTCCAAGAAGAGACCGTTAAGAATTACGAGTGTTTCTATAAAACCAAATACAAAAGGGCAGAAATATTAGAGAAAAAACTGTTGACGAAACTATTAGATAGATTAGGGCATGCTGAGAAGCTGCTCGAAATAGGTTGCGGTACAGGGCATTTTACAAGATGGCTAGATTCTATGGGGTTAGAGTGCTACGGACTTGATCTGTCACAGCTTATGTTAAGAGAAGCAAAGAAACATTGGCCAAACGGGCCATTATTGCGAGGTGAATCTAGCCACTTGCCCTTCAAAGACAAATCTTTCGACATTGTGGCTTTCATAGCTTGCTTAGAGTACATGCCTAACATTGCAAAAGTTGTTAATGAAGCTGCAAGGGTGTCGCGAAAAGGAATAATCATTGGACTTATGAACAAGTGGAGCCTGCCTACTACGCGAAGAATAATTCAAATTAAAATGGGAAAGAATCCATATTACAAAAACAGCAAATTTTATTCCATCTTCGACATAAAGCACATGTTAAAAGAAGCGCTTCACGATAGATACACAATTTCTTTTTGGAGCACCGCAGTCTTTCCAAAAATTTTTGGTGATCGCGAATCTGCGCTTTTACCGTTTGGCGCTTTCCTCGGAATAGCTGTAAAGTTAGGTGAGAATGTTGATTGATCAGTCAATAATTGGAAAATTTCCATTAGACTTAATTGAAAAAATAGTCTACTCAAAGTTAGGTGCATACAGGTCAGAAATACTGGTGGGTCCAGGTCACGGTCGCGATAACGCAGTAATTAGATTAGGAAATAATCAAGTCTTAGTTGTCACAGCAGACCCGTTATCCATGATTCCTGCTCTAGGCGTGCAAGATTCCGCTTGGCTCTCAGTGAATTTGCTCGCTTCAGATTTGGCTACATGTGGTTTTCCACCCCAATTTATGATGGTAAACCTTTGCCTTCCTCCCAGCATGAGTGATAACGAGTTTGAGGAATATTGGAGTGCGTTCCATAACGAATGCAAAAAACTAGATATTGCTATACTTGGAGGACACACGGGGAGATATGTTGGATGCGACTACACGATTATAGGTGGAGGGGTAATGATGACTTTAGCTCCAGAGGAGCAGTACTTATCGAGCAACATGAGTAAGCCTAGAGACTTGCTGATTATGACAAAAGGGGTAGCTATAGCGGCTACTGGAATACTGGCTAGGGTTTTCCCAGAAACCATCGAGAAAGCTTACGGGTCAACCTTCCTCAAGAGGACTCAATTATATTTCCGTCAATTTAGCGTTGTTGAAGACGCGTTGACTGCGGCTTCCGTAGGCTTGAGGGATGCGGGAGTTACAGCTATGCATGATGTTACAGAGGGCGGTTTGCTGGGAGCACTTTACGAGTTGTCCGAAGCTTCCAAAAATGGCTTAGAAATAGAGCTTTCAGATGTTATAGTCACTGAGGAGGCAAAACTTGTCTGTGACCTCTTTAAGATAGACCCATATTCAACGTTGAGCGAAGGAACGTTGATTATAAGCGTGAAGCCGGAGAAAGCCCAAAAAGTGCTGCGCGCGTTAAAGCTGAAAAGAATCAAGAGTGCGGTAATCGGGAAAGTCACAGAATTACGAGATGGCAGATGGATCAAAAGAAACGGAGTTAGAGAAGCCTTGAAAAAGCCATCAATTGACCCATACTGGGAAGCTTATTGGAAAGCTTATCAGAAGGGGTTGAAGTGACTCGTATGAAGTTAGAAGGCTTATATCTTGTTGTTTCCCCTGTCATGTCCTTTGATAGACTGCTTGTTGCAGTTAAGAAGGCTTTGAAAGGAGGCGTTGACCTATTGCAACTCATTCCCGAAAGTTCCGAGATATTAAGGCTGGCTGAGGATTTATCAAGTCTAACAGAACAATATGAGGTACCTTTTCT
>JAXDAO010000278.1:0-14623 GCA_034679745.1 Bathyarchaeia archaeon | reverse complement strand
TCGCTTTGTCGTATGGGAAACATTTAATGCAAACCTAATCTAATCAATTATTAGAGGATTATTATGCCAACAGCGTTTGTATTGATAAATACCGAGATAGGCTCTGAAGCAGATGTTTTGAAAGAGTTAAAAAAGGTCGAAGGTGTCGAGGAAGCATCAGCTGTCTACGGGGTCTACGATATAGTGGCAAGAGTCAAAGCAGACACTATGGATAAACTCAAAGAAATTGTCACTTGGCGGATAAGGAGACTAGATAAAGTCCGCTCGACACTAACAATGATTGTAGTAGAAGACAAGTAAACAATTATTTTCTTTCTTTTATAATCTCCCTTTACCTGTTGTATTTTTTATTACTTACACAACTATAAACCAGAAATCCCCACACAGCTTACATGATCAACAATGAAAATTCAATTGAAATGCCCATGGTGTGGAGTCGAGTTTGATAACGCAAAAGACCTCAGCGATCATGCAAAAAGTCACTATACTAAAACGATTGAATCTTACAATGACGAAGAAGTGATTGTGACTGTATAAGCACAACCACATAATATTAAATTCTTTTCAACCGATAAAACTTTCTTGTGCATCTATACGGTGAAAATCTTTGAAAACATATCCCCACACCAAAGAAAAACAAATGAAACCGTCAATTGCTAAGATGCACGAGATTTTTTATCGGTTGGCTAAAGAGGTTTGGACACCTATGAAGCTTTTTGTGTTCCCCTTAAACTAAAAGAGCACCTAAACTTCTAAGCCAACCGACCAACCAAATAAGGAGAATAATGAAAAAATGCCAACAGCTTATATCCTCTTGAATATAGAAATCGGAGCGAAAAAACAAGTATTAAAAGCCCTTAAAGAAATTGATGGCGTACAAGAAGTACATAGCCTCTGGGGCATCTATGATGTTATTGTAAACGTCAAGGCAGATAGCATGGAAGAACTTAAAGTCATAATAAGTGACCGCATAGAAAAAGTTGGAAAGATCAACTCAAAATTAACCATGCTAGTCACCGAACAGACACCAATTTCAATCCCAGACCAAGTTCTAATAGAACCAGAAGCTATTGAACTGATCCAATAAATAGCCCAAGTATGGTTTAGGCTAACAATATTTTTTACTATCAACCCTTTCTTTATTTCAAACTGGAGCGCACATTTACAATTGGCTACACTATCGACTATGCACATAGGCTTAGACGACACTGATTCAACTAAGGGAGGCTGCACAACCTACCTAGCCGCTGTTCTGGTTGAGAGACTAAGTAAATTAAAAGTTAAATTCATCGATTACCCTAGCTTAATTAGACTAAACCCTAACGTCCCATGGAAAACACGAGGTAATGGTGCCCTCTGCATAAGATTCACCTATGAAAAAAAGTTAGAGGAAAATATCAAAGAAATCGCAATAAATCTTTGGGAAAAACACTCAGCAGTGAAAGAAAAAGGAACAGACCCCGGAATAGTCTTCCTTAAATCAACCCAAATTCCAAGTGAAATAACGAATTTCTCAAAAAAGGCTGAAACCACAATCGTAACCCTCAAGGAAGCCATGTCACTTACCAAAAAATTTAGTGCAGAAGCGTTAGGCTTCAACTCTTGTAGGGGTATAATAGGAGCCTTAGCTGCTATAGGCGAAACAATCAACGGCGACTATACATATGAATTAATCGCTTATCGAACTCCTGAGAATTTAGGCACTAAAAGAAGAGTTGACAAAGACTCGATTTTTAACATGGAAAAGTTAACGTCACCCTATACATACAACAATGTCGACACAGAAAAAGGCAGAGTGATTATAACACCAAGAGGACCAGACCCTATCCTTTTCGGTATAAGAGGTGAATCTCCAGAAATAGTTAAAGAAGCCTTTGGGATCGTTAAGCCTCTGGAGCCTGTTGAGCGCTGGGTAATTTTCCGTAGCAACCAAGGGACAGATGCACATCTAAAAACAGTTTCAGAATTAAGTCAGGTTGAACCTTACTGCTCAGTCATTACTAAAGGAACCGTCTCCAAAAATCCACGCGTTATTCCGCTAAGGCACATAATATTTTCTATAAAAGATAACTCGGCAGAAGTAGATTGTGCTGCGTATGAACCCACAGGCGACCTGCGCAAAATCGCAAGAGAACTAACAATAGGCGACGAGATTGAAGTTTGTGGCGCCACCCATAAAGCTACAGAGACCAAACCCCTAACTATTAACCTTGAAAAAATTCGCATCCAAACTCTTGCAAATCAGGTTCAGACTGAGAACCCAAAGTGCCCCAAATGTGGAAAAAGGCTAAAATCCATGGGCAAAAATCAAGGATTCCGCTGCAAGAAATGCGGTGGCAAATACACTGACCTCAAAAAGAAGGAAACAGTGTTGCCCCGAGCAATAGAGCGGGGATTGCATGTGACGTCTACGCGATCACAGAGACACCTAACTAAACCGCTAAGACGCTATGGACAAGAAAAAACTAATGATTCAAAGGTTAATCTAATTGAACAATGGCATTTTCCTTAGCCAAGAACTAGTTTTCCTTTTGAAATGCTTTAAATTTAACAACCTCATAAACCCCTCTCACAACAAATCAATCTTCATCGACTAGAGGCAATCTTAAATGGTTGAAAAAACGTTCCCAGCAGAAGCTTACCAACTGCCATTCTTTAAAGAGGAAGGCTTTGTACGCAAACATTGCCCAAGATGCGGCGAGTGGTTCTGGACACAAAACGAAAAGCAGGAAACCTGTGGTGAATCTGGCTCAGATGAATGCGGATGCTACACTTTCCTAGGCCAACCGCCTACCAAGAAGAAATTTACCCTCCCAGAAATGCGAGAGGCCTTTCTATCATTCTTCGAGAAAAATGGACATACACGCATAAACCCTTACCCCGTCGTTGCACGCTGGAGAAAAGACATCTATTTGACCCATGCCAGTATCATCGACTTTCAACCGTACGTTACAGAAGGTATTGCTCCTCCTCCAGCTAACCCGCTAGTAATTTCTCAGCCATCCATCAGACTAACTGACATTTCGAATACTGGACCAACTTTTGGCAGGCACCTAACCATCTTCGAAATGGGAGGAGCCCATGCCTTTAACTACACCGATAAAGAAGTTTACTGGAAAGACGACACCGTACGCTTCCACCAGCGTTTTGCAACCGAAGTGCTGGGGATACCCTCTGAGGAAGTTATCTATAAAGAAGGCGTGTGGGTTGGCGGCGGAAACGCAGGTCCTGACGTTGAATGCATTGTACGCGGCTTAGAAGTAGGCACGCTTGTTTTCATGCAGTACAAAGTTGTAGGCGACGACTTAATTGAATTACCTATTCGCACAGTAGACACAGGCTACGGCATTGACCGCTTCACTTGGATCAGTCAAGGTGTTCCAAGCCTATTTGAAGCAATATATGGTGACCTTCTCAACAAAGTCCTCTCTATGGCAGGAATAACAAACATTGACAACCACTTCTTAGCCAAAGTGGCAAAATATTCGGGTCTAGTTAGTGTCGATAAACGTGCAAACCGAATGGTTGCGCGCAAACGCGTTTCAGAATTGACTGGTATCGACTTGGCAACCTTGGAGAAAGTTCTTGTTCCAATTGAGAATGCATGGGCAGTAACTGATCATACAAAAACTCTGAGTTTCATACTTTCAGAAGGGGTTGTGCCATCAAACATTCAAGAAGGTTACTTAGCGAGGCTCTTGTTCCGTAGAGTCTATCGCTTAATGCGTACGCTAAACATGGAACCGGCCAAGCTCTACGATATCATAGAGATGCAGGCAAATTACTGGGCAAAAGACTTCCCCCACATTAAAGAGATGCAAAATGAAATCCTTGAAATGCTAAAAGTTGAAGAAGAAAAATTCAAAGATACACTCCAGCGTGGAGAAGGAATGATAAAAAGAATTGCTGCGGACCTAAAATCTAAGGGAAACAAAAAACTCCCAGAAGATATGCTTGCAGAACTCTACGATTCACAAGGTTTGCCCCCTGAGATAGTAAAGCAAGCGGCTGAGAAAGAGGGCGTTGATGTGCAAGTCCCAGAAAATTTTTACGCTTTAGTAGCAAAACGTCACATGCAGGCATCCAAACCTATTGAAGAGGAAGAAAAAAGAGTTGAAGAGAATCTTGAAAAGACGTCTGAGACGCTTCCAGCTACTGACCAGCTTTACTACAAGGATGTTTACATGAAAGAATTTGATGCCAAAGTCCAGAAAGTCATCAACGACAGTTATGTTGTGTTGGATCGTACTTGTTTCTACCCTGAAGGCGGTGGACAGCCTTGCGACCAAGGCTGGTTAACTGTCGGCTCTGCTAAATTTGAAGTAGTCGAAGTGCAGAAGATTGGCAAGACAATAGTGCACAAGCTCACCGGAACAGCACCATTCAAAGAAGGGACTAATGTCCACGGCATACTTAACTGGGATAGGCGCTTCTCCCTCATGAAAGCACACACAGTAACTCATCTCATAAACGGCGCGGCAAGACGAGTTCTGGGCGAACATGTTTGGCAGTCAGGCACACAAAAAGGCTTAGAAACCTCACGTCTAGATATATCCCATTACTGTAGGTTATCTCAAGAGGAAACACACAAAATCGAAAATCTAGCAAATCAAGCAATCGCATCCAACATGAAAATAGAAACGAATTGGCTTCCACGTAACGAAGCAGAAGCACGTTATGGTTTTAGACTGTATCAAGGTGGAGCCGTCCCAGGTAAAGATATTCGTGTCGTAAAAACTGGTGATTGGGATGTTGAAGCCTGTGCAGGAACACATTTGGGTAGTACAAGTGAAGTTGGCTTTGTCAAAATCGTTTATACTGAGCGGGTACAGGATGGCGTCGAGAGACTTGGCTACGCTGTCGGATTAAAAGCTCTTGAGGCATGGCAAAAACAAGAAAAAATGCTTTCGAATGTTTCAGAAATCTTTAATGCACCACTTGACAAACTTGATAAAACAGCTGAAAAAACACAAAAAGAACTAAAAGACGTTAGAACAGAAAACAAGAGACTTTTAAAAGAATTAGCTGAAAAAGAAAGCACTACACAACAAGCCCAAACAACCGAGGCTATAACCGAAATTGAAGGCGTAGTTATTACGAGAAGAGATTTCGGAGAAATAATTGATGTCAACCGCATGGTTCAAACAGCAAGTGAAGCAATCAAACGCAACGATAATGCAGTAACAATTTACTATGGCTCAGATGGTAAAACTTGCAGAATATTGATCATGGCAGGCAACTTTGCGGTCAAGAAAGGTGTCAATGCAGGAAACATAGTCAAAGAAGTTGCACCTATTTTTGGCGGTGGAGGAGGCGGAAGACCCAACTTCGCTCAAGGCGGCGGAACCAAGTGCAACAAACTAAAAGACACAATACAAGCAACCGAGGACACTATAAAAAAGCAGCTAAAGCCCCCTCAATAACCCTTTATCCATTAACTTTAGTTAATGCTGTCAACAGTTTTTTATAGCAATCAACCACACACTAAGCGTACGGTAGAATTAAAATGGATGCGTTCAAGATCAGCGTGGCAGTTGCTATATTACTCTCTTTGATTGCTTTGGGTTTCATATCCTATGTTGCATCAGACGCCATACAGGGCGCCAAAATACCAGACTCAGAATACGGTCTAGTTGTTTCAAAGGGGCTAATTGAGAACGAAGAAATAGGCTACTATACCGTTACCCTGGAAAACAACAAAATACTCTGCATCTTAAACAATTCTACGCTATATGATAACATTAAAGAGAACTCGAGTTACCTCTTAACTTGCCATATCGATTATCTCAAGCATATGACAATTATCGATAGCGTACTTCAGGTCAATCGAACAGGTACTTAATTACTAATTTAATTTTCTTGGAAACTAACGGTTAATAATCTAACGTGGATAGCGTGATTCGATAAGGATAACCACCAATTTTCTTGCTCCGTGAACAGAAAATTTATAAGCAACTAAGCACACCTGTGCAGCAGGTGAAGCGGTGAAGAACCGCATAAACATAGGTGAATGTATGCGTAGAAGCTTAACAGTAACCCCAGAAAACGACAAAAAAATCCTACTAACAAAGGGTCTATTTCTAACTGGAGACGCACCAATGGATATAGACTACACAACAATGGTAAACATCTTCATAGAACTAGGCCACAAATTAATGGCTGCAGCATGGAATGACAGTGCAAACCCAAATGCCATTATTGACAAAAATGAGATAATAGAATCTTTCAAGAAACACGCATTCAGTTCAGAACTAAAAGAAGACTCAGTGGGCGACCAAGTTGCCGAAATCATATTTAAAAAACTCTTAGAACAATCTAGAATTACAGATCAAATAAAACAAACTCAAGCGCCTGCATTACCCCCTGAACAAGCAAGCACCTCAGAAACAAAGATACAAAAGTACATCACATAAACAAGGGTGATAGATAACGCATGGTAGACGATAACGCACAAGAACCCCAGCCGATAGATTTTGAGAAGCTTCTTGAATCTGAAAAGAAACGTTCAGAAGACTACCTCAATAGACTAAAGTATTTGCAGGCAGACTTCGAAAACGTAAAGAAACGCTTTGAAAGAGAAAAAGAACAAACCCGAGCCTACTGCACAGAACGGATACTAACACAACTACTCGATGTAGTTGACGAATTAGAATTAGCCGTTAAAGTTGCAAAACGCAGCGATAACTCAAAAGAAAATCTCGTTGAAGGGGTAGAAATGACTCTTAAGAAGCTCAAAAAAGTTCTTGAACAAGAAGGGGTCTGCCCTATTGAATGCACTACAGGCACTGTTTTTGACCCCGCAAACCACAACGCCGTCGCCGCTGAAGAAAACGACGACGTTAAAGAGTGCAAGGTAATTGAAGAAATCCGGAAGGGCTACAAGATGAAGGAGAAGGTGCTAAGACCTAGCATCGTTAGAGTAGCCAAACCATCAAAGTAATAAAAAAAATTGGAGGAAAAAATAAAATGAGTAACCAAAAAACAAGTCAAAAAGTCTTAGGAATAGACCTAGGAACAACCAATTCAGCCGCAGCCATCTACGAGGGGGGACACTCAACAGTTATCCCAAGCGCAGAAGGACCCACAATGGCAGGCAAAATGTTCCCATCAGTGGTAGCCTTCACAAAAGACGGACAACTCCTTGTAGGAGAACCAGCAAAACGTCAAGCAACCACAAACCCCGAAGGAACAGTCTTCGAAATTAAACGCAAGATGGGCAGCGATTATAAAGCTCAAATCTATGGCAAAGAGTACACGCCACAACAAATCTCCGCTTTCATTCTCCAGAAAATAAAGAAAGACGCTGAAACCTATTTGGGCACATCAATCAACAAAGCAGTAATAACAGTTCCAGCTCACTTCAACGACAACCAACGTCAAGCAACAAAGGATGCAGGTGAAATCGCAGGCTTCCAGGTTATGCGTATCATAAATGAGCCAACAGCAGCATGCCTTGCGTATGGTATCGACAAACTCCAACAAGAGATGAAAATTCTTGTTTTCAGCTTTGGAGGCGGAACCCACGATGTCACATTAATGGACTTCGGAAAAGGAGTCTTCCAAGTTCTAAGCACAAGCGGCGATACTCAACTAGGTGGAACAGATGTAGACAAAGCAATAATGAGCTATATTCTCGACGAATTCAAGAGGCAAACAGGTGTAGACGTATCAAATGACCGGATGGCCATTTCAAGACTAAAAGATGCAGCAGAAAAAGCAAAAATCGAGCTCTCCACGCTTATGAGCACAGACATCGATCTGCCATTCTTAACTGCTGATGCATCAGGACCAAAACATCTACACATGACACTAACAAGAACCAAACTTGAATCACTAGCACAGCCCATCGTTGAACGTACAAGACCTACACTATTAAAGGCCCTCGAAGACGCAAAACTAACACCACAACAAGTAGACAAGATTATCTTAATAGGCGGCATGACACGAATGCCCCTCGTACAACGCTTTGTAGAGCAAATTTTAGGCAAAGCACCTGAACGCGGAATTGATCCAATGGAAAGCGTCGCTATCGGTGCAGCTATCCAAGCAGGCGTAGTAACAGGTGAAGTTACAGATCTACTTCTACTAGATGTTACCCCACTATCCCTAGGTGTAGAAACGATGGGAGGCGTAATGACTAAAGTCCTTGAGAAAAACACCACTATTCCGACAAAACGTAGTCAAGTTTTCACAACAGCGGCAGACTTCCAAACAGCGGTAACAATCCATGTATTGCAGGGAGAACGAACAATGTCAACAGATAACGTCTCACTAGGCATGTTTAACCTAGTTGATTTGCCACCAGCACCAAGAGGCGTTCCCCAAATCGAAGTAACATTCGATATAGATGCAAACGGCATCCTAAACGTTACAGCCAAAGACAGAGGCACAGGAAAAGAATCAAAAATTACAATATCAGCCTCAACAAAGTTGTCCAAAGAAGAAAAAGAGCGACTAATCCAAGAAGCCGACCAATTTGCCGAACAAGACCGCAAGAAGAAAGAAGAGGCTGAAACTCGCAACAACGCAGACAGCATGGTATACACAGCCGAACGTACTAAACAAGACCTGGCAGGAAAACTATCGACTGAAGAAACAGGTAAAATCGATGCCGCAGTAACCGAACTCAAAAATGCACTAGCAAGCAACGATATGCCACAAATCAAAGCGAAATCGGATGCATTACAGAAGGTTCTTCAAGAAGTCGGTACCAAAGTTTACCAGCAAGCAGCACAAGAATACGCTAAACAGCAAGGACAACAACCAGGTCAACAAGCAGGTCCAGGACCAGAGACACAACAAGCACCAGGCGACTCACAAGGACCAGAAGTAGTCGACTCACAAGATTACAAAGTAAAATAAGCCACTGCAAACTCAGCAATTACTTAACAAGTACGGGGTATACCAACGACATAGACCCCTCCCAACCATTTTTATTTAATTATTATGTAAACTAACAAACATTGACATAAAACTCAAAAAGATAGTTATATGTACACTCCCAAAAAAACCTCTTCAAGAGGGAAATACTATAAATCATACTCCAAAGCTATCTAAGAAAGTTCAAAAAAATACTCATGGTAATGACAGATGACTGAAAAGCGGGATTACTATGAAGTGCTTGGTGTACAGAAAGGCGCTAATAAAGACCAAATCAAAGATGCCTACAGAAAACTTGCAATGCAGTACCATCCAGACCGCAATAAAGAACCAGGTGCAGAAGAAAAATTTAAAGAAATCTCCGAAGCCTACGCCGTCCTGAGCGATGATCAAAAACGTCAACAATACGACACACTAGGCCACAGTGGCTTTGACCAACGCTACACAAGCGAAGACATTTTCCGCGGAGCAGACTTTGACTCCGTCTTCCGAGACATGGGTTTTGGGGACCTATTCCGCAGCATTTTCGGCGGTGGCGGATTCAGTACCAGCTATGAAGAACAAAACCGAGGCCAAGACATCGGCTACGACCTAGAAATCTCACTAGATGAAGCAGCTAAAGGTACTGAACGAGAAATAGAAATCCCCAGAACCGAAAAATGCAATATGTGTTTCGGTTCGGGTGCAGCTCCAGGCACATCCGCCAAGACATGCCCAAGATGCAACGGCGCAGGAAAAATCCAGAACATGCGTAAAGCAGGCTTTGCTATGTATGTACAAGTCACCGCTTGTCCAACATGCAAAGGCAAAGGCAAAATCATAGAAACACCATGCAGCAACTGCCAAGGCTCAGGATTAGTACGAAAAAGAAGAAAAATCACAGTTAAAATCCCACCAGGCATAGACGAAGGATACCAACTCAGACTCAGAGGAGAAGGCGAAGCAGCAGCCAATTACGGTGAAACAGGCGATCTCTATGTTGTCGTTCATGTGCGGCAACATCAACAATTCATCCGCGAAGGAGACGACCTCTGGTACATTGCCATGATAACTTACCCTCAAGCCGCGCTGGGCGCAGAAATTGTCGTGCCAACACTCGATGGACCGTCAATAGTCAAAATACAGGCAGGAACACAGGTAGGATCAGTTATAACATTGCGAGGTAAAGGAATGCCCCGTTTTAGGGGTTATGGTAGAGGAGACTTGTTAATCCGCATTGGTATTGCAGTTCCGCAAAAACTAACAGCAAACCAGAAAGCACTTCTTGAGCAATTAGCTAAGGAGTTCGGCACACCAACACAAGCAAAGAACCATAAATTCCGTTTGTAAAAGGAACACAAGTAACCAATTTTTAAATTATCAAAAAAATTAAAAAATATTTAAAAAGAAAAGAAGAAAGAGAATTTTTACGGTTTCTTCTCTAACTGTTTGCGGATATCGTTGTATGTTGCTTTAATGTCGTCTATTGAACCTTCATCTTCTATAGTTGATGTATCGCCTAGTGGTGCACCAGTAAGGACTGCTTTGAGGAGTCTACGCATGATTTTGCCGCTACGAGTCTTAGGTAGTTTATTGACAACAACGATTGCGTCAGGAGTTGCAATTGGACCAATAGTTGTCCGTATATGTTTAACGAGATCAGTAGTTAGCTGTTCGGATGCTGTAAAGCCTGTACGTAGTGTCACGAATGCTACTGGGACCTCACCTTTGACTGCATCTTCTTTACCCATAACTGCGGCTTCTGCGACTGCGGGATGTGCAACTAATGAGCTTTCAAGTTCAACTGTACCAATGCGATGACCAGCAACCTTCATTACTTCGTCTGCTCGACCTAAAAGCCAGAAGTATCCATCAGGATCGCGTATAGCGTAGTCACCTGTTACATAAATGCCTGGCCACTTACCAAAGTACGCGAACTTGAATCTATCAGGATCCTTCCAGAGAGTCATAAGCATTCCTGGCCAAGGTGATTTTACGACTAGCCAACCTTTGTTACCATTTGGCAAGGATTGGCCCTTTTCGTCAACTATGTCAGCATTAACACCTGGGAGAGGCAATGTTGCGCTGCCTGGTTTTTGGGGTGTTATTTCTATGCCGGCGGCTGGGGAGATCATAAACCCACCAGTTTCGGTTTGCCACCAAGTATCGATGATAGGCAGTTTTTCTTTGCCGATAACACGATAGTACCATTTCCATGCTTCTGGATTGATTGGTTCACCGACCGAACCCAGTTCACGTAGTGTGCTTAGGTCATGTTTGTTAACCCAGTCTTCGCCGAACTTCATGAACATACGAACGGCAGTAGGAGTACCGTACAATATTGTTACACCGTGGTTCTCAATCATTGACCACCAGCGATCCTGTGCTGGGTAGTCAGGTGTTCCTTCGAAGAGGAAGGCAGTTATGCCATGACTAAGAGGGGCATAGACGTTGTATGTGTGTCCAGTAATCCAGCCGATGTCAGCTACACACCAGTAGATATCTTCGTCTTTGGGATCAAACGCCCATTTTAGTGTCCAATAAGCCCAAACGAGGTATCCCCCTGTGCCATGTTGGACGCCTTTTGGTTTGCCAGTAGTTCCAGAGGTATATAGAATGAAAAGTGGGTCAGTTGACTTCATGCTTTCTGGTTCAACATATGCGTTTGCACCTGCATTTGCAAGAGCATCACTGTACCATATGTCTCTTCCTTCTTTCATCTGGATTGGTTGACCAGTGCGTTTAACAACGATAACTTTTTCGATCCCAGGCATATTTGGTAAAGCGCGGTCAGCGTTATCTTTTATAGCGACTGGTTTGCCTCTGCGGAACGAGCCATCAGCAGTTATTAGTACTTTTGCGCCACAGTCGTTAACACGATCTGCAAGTGCTTCGGCACTAAATCCCGAGAACACTACAGCGTGAACACCACCGATTCTTACCGTAGCCAGCAAAGAAATCGGTAGCTCAGGGATAACTGGTAAGAATATTGCGACTCTGTCCCCTTTCTGAACGCCAGCATCCTTTAGGACTTTTGCCAGTTTGTTTACTTCTCTATATAATTGATAATAAGTGTAAGTTTTTACTTCTCCCATCTCGCCTTCCCAAATATAGGCAAGCTTGTTCTTGCGACTGCTCTTAATGTGCCTGTCAAGTGCATTGTATGATATGTTTAATTCTCCGTCAGCATACCACTTAAAGAATGGAGGGTTCGAGTCATCCAGCACCTGTGTTGGAGCTTTGAACCAGTCGATTGCCTTGGCTTTTTCTGCCCAGAACTCTTGCGGGTTCTTTGTTGACTCTTCCCAGATTTTTTTGCGGATTTCACCAGAAGATACTTTTACGATACTTGGAGAATATTTCTCATTGAATGGTAAACTAGCTTCGGACATGTTATCATCCTACAGGTGCTGGGAGAATAAGCCTTTATACATATAAGTTTTTTCAACTAAAAAGAATAAAATAAAAAAATAAATGAGAAGTTTTTAGTAAACTGACCCTATTGGCAAAACTGTCTTTTGGTGCGCTTCGTTTAGGATTTCCGCTAGTCCAAGATATACTGCGCTGGAACCACATATTACGCCTTCTATGCCGACAATCGTGTTGAACCATGTTGGGTTGCCAAGTAATTCTCTTGCAGTTAACAAGAAGAACAAAATTGCTAAGCTCATAAATACAAATTGTAATGCACGGTTTGTTTTCAGTGTACCGAAGAACATTACGAATGTGAACAATCCCCACATTAAGAAGTAGGCTGCCATCGCTGTATTAGATGGAGTACTAAGTCCAGTAAAGAAGTCTGCCTTGGGCAACAGGATTAGAGCAACCAAAGACCACCAAAAGAGACCATATGATGTGAATGCAACGGTACCGAAAGTGTTGCCTTTCTTGAATTCCATTGTGCCAACAATTACTTGCGCTAATCCACCATAAGCTAAGCCCATACCTAAAATCATGGTATCAAGCCCGAATAGACCAGCATTATGCAAATTCAAAAGAACAGTAGTCAAACCGAAGCCCAACAAACCAAGCGGTGCTGGGTTAGCTATTTTTTCCATCATGATTATGTTTCTCCTCTAACTTGAAAGCTTGTCTGCAGTTTCTCAAAATAAAACTTTTGGTCACCTGATAAAATTCCTTTTAATTAATAATTTGAAGTTTGCGTTAGAAAATTCAAATTACGTTGCAAAAGAATAACCTGTAAAGCGAAAGAGATTTAATACAGAACCATTACAAAAGAGCGCTAAGTGAAACACATGTTTGCCACCAGTAATTCAAGTACCGAAATAAAAGTGATTAACCGTTGGATTATAGTTATTGGCGGCATTTTGATACAACTTGCCTTAGGAGCGATTTATGCATGGTCAGCGTTTACAGGTCCATTACAGGGAACAGCAACCGCACCAAGTGAGTTCAACTTTACAAAAACCGAAACCCAACTTATTTTCAGTGTGGGGCTTTTGGTCTTTGCAATCTTCACAATAGTCGGTGGTCGCCTTCAAGGTAAACTCGGACCCAGGAAGGTCGCTATGATTGGAGGCATCTTTCTTGGCATAGGTTATATACTTGCATCTTTTATGGGGTCAAGTTTCATTGGAAAACTAATCTTTTTGGGTATTATCGCTGGTGCAGGAATAGGTCTGGCGTATGTAGTACCTATTGCTACATCAGTTAAATGGTTTCCCGACAAAAAAGGTTTAGTCAGCGGGCTCGCAGTAGCTGGCTTCGGATTTGGCGCATTCATCTGGATACTCTTAGCTAACCCGCCGAGTATACTTGGATTCAAAGGTCTAATTAGCCCACAAACGGGCGGATTTGCCTATACAGTCGCTAACGTCGACTTTGCGTTCTTAATTTACGGAATCGTATTTCTCGTTCTTGTCATAACTGGAGCACTTACTATGAGAAATCCACCTTCAGGTTGGAAACCTGCAGGATGGTCACCACAGCAATCAGTAACCGGGAAAACATCTGCAGTTCTTGGATGCAAACCAAAAGAAATGCTCAAATCAAAAGCATTCTACATACTTTGGATAATGTTTCTTGTCGGTGCACTTGCTGGTTTAATGGTGATAGGTAATGTTCAAAACTTTGCAAAAAGCACAACTGACGGGTTTACAGCTAACGGCTTTAGTGTACAAGAAGCTATAGACTTTGCAGTGATAGGTGCAGCAGTCTGTCTCCCGATTTTCAATGGAGCAGGACGGATAGCGTGGGGTCAAATTTCAGACAGAATAGGACGGGGCAAAGCTATCATCGGTATGTTCGCATTCCAGGCAGTAATGATGACAATATTCTTCTATACCACATCAAACCCACTTCTATTCTATTTAGTAGCTGCATTAATAGGCTTCAACTTTGGCGGCAACTTTGCACTGTTTCCAGTATCTTGCGCTGATTCCTTCGGAACTGAAAATCTAGCGGTCAACTATGGCTTTCTTTTTACCGCCTATGGAATAGGCGGCGTTGTAGGACCGATTCTAGCAGGTATAGTGCAAGACGCGGGATTAAGTTTCCTATATGCGTTTATCCCTGCAGCGATAATGTGCGTGGTGGCAGTTGCATTAGGATTTGTTTATCAAATCCAGTCAAAACGGCTGTAAAATAAAACACCACCTATCTTTTTCTTTTCATTATAGATCTTTTTGGGCTAAAGCCAAGTTTCTAAATTTAAGATATAAAAAAAATTAAGCTAGGACTACTTTTTGATTTTTTCAAAGAATGCTAAAGTCTGGCTCGGAACTGTTACCGTTCTTGTCTCAAC